>NZ_KI535304.1:0-131744 GCF_000482345.1 Bacillus sp. UNC437CL72CviS29
CCATTCCAAATTCAAGGAACGTTAACTGAGCTTCAAAAATCACAAATCCAAAAGGATCAAACATTTACTGCAACTGCAAAAGCAAATAGTAAGCAGAAATGGACAGGGAAAATTACAGAAGTAAGTGAATTCCCAACAAGTGCAGAGATGGCGCAAGCAGCTGGCGCCGGTGAAGGCACACAAAATATGTCTCAGTATACATATAAAGCAAGTCTAGATGGGCAAGAAGGTTTATCTCCAGGTTATCATGTATCGCTACAAGTAAGCTTAGAAAATAAGAAGATAATTGCGGTTCCTAGTAAGAGCATTGTAGAAAAAGACGATGATGCATTTGTTTATGTAGAAGAAAAAGGAAAGCTTCGTAAACAAAATGTGAAAAAAGGTTCTACTGACGGAGACTGGACAGAAGTTCTTGAAGGCGTAACAGTGGGGCAAAAGGTGGTTAAAAATCCTTCCGACAATGTGTATGACGGAATGGAAGTGAAAGAAAAATGATTACGTTAAACAATATTCATAAAACATATTATCAAGGGAAACTTGCAGTACCGATTTTGCATGGTATTAGTTTAACGATTCAAAGTGGTGAGTTTGTTTCGATTATGGGACCATCTGGTTCCGGAAAATCAACACTCATGAATATTATCGGTTGTTTAGATCGTCCAACAGAAGGCGAATATATGTTGAATAACGTGAATATCTTAACAGCAGACGAGGCAAAACTTGCCCTTATTCGGAATGAATATATCGGTTTTGTATTCCAGCATTTTAACTTATTGCCACGTCTTTCAGCGGTAGAAAATGTAGAGCTTCCACTTATCTATGGTGGTGTGAAGAAAGCTGAGCGCCGTCAAAGAGCTCTTGAAGCGCTTGGAAAAGTCGGATTATCAGACCGTGTGCATCACTTACCCAGTGAACTTTCAGGTGGACAAAAGCAGCGTGTGGCGATTGCTCGTTCCATTGCGAATGATCCAACGTTTATTATGGCTGATGAGCCAACTGGTGCTCTTGATACAAAATCAGGGGAACAAGTTATGGATATATTCACGAAGTTAAACGCAGAAGGTACGACGATTGTTATGGTTACACATGAGGAAGAAGTTGCGGCGTATTCTTCGCGCCGAATTGTGTTAAGGGATGGGAAAATTACAGAAGATAGAAGGTGTGCGGTATGAGTTTACTAGATAGTATCAAAATTGCCCTATCTTCTATTTTAGCTCATAAACTGCGCTCAGCACTTACGATGCTGGGAATTATTATCGGTGTCGGTTCTATTATTACTGTTGTTGCGATTGGGCAAGGTGGGGAAGCAATGTTAAAGTCACAAATTGCTGGTTCTGGTAATAATGTCATGCCAATCCACTTCGCTGCGGATATTAATGATCCGTATGGAATGGGAGCGAGTGAAATACCGAAAATAACGGAAGAAGACATCTTTGAAGTGAAAAAGCTCCCGGAAATTTCTCATGTCATTACAACAAATAATACGATGGAACCACTTGAAATTAATGATAAAAAAGAGATGGTTAATGTTATTGGACTAGATAGTGAGTATTTTGAAGTCAATAAGACGAAAGTAGTAAAGGGTCGCTCACTCAATGAAAACGATATTTCGCAAGGAAATAACGTGGTCATGATTAGTACGAAAATGGAAGATGAGTTGTTTAAGAAAGAGAATCCTGTTGGGAAAATTATTGAGATGAAGGGTCAACCGATGCAAATTATCGGTGTGTATAAATCAGAGAATTCGTTTATGGGAATGGGTCCTTCAGAGGCGCTAGTTCCTCTTACGTTATGGCCAACTTTATACGGAACAGATGAAATTCAAAGTATCGCTGTACAGTCAAAAAATGTAGATAGTTTGGAGACTGCCGGCAAAAAAGCAGTTGAAGTGTTAAATAGTCGTAAGCCAAGTGAGATTTCCGGTAAATACGAAATGGTGAATTTAAAAGAATTCCAAGAAGGTGTTTCGAAAGTAACAAGTATCATGACGATGATCATTGGCGGTATCGCTGGAATTTCATTAGTCGTTGGTGGTATTGGTGTAATGAACATCATGCTTGTATCCGTAACAGAGCGTACGCGTGAGATTGGGGTACGTAAAGCACTTGGAGCAACGCGCAGTAAAATCTTGCTGCAATTCCTAATTGAAGCCGTTATGTTAACGCTTCTTGGTGGATTAATTGGAATCGGCCTTGGCTACGGAGGCGCATATATTGTGTCCACATTTGCAAAATGGCCACCTCTCGTTTCATGGGAAGTTGTCGTTGGCGGTGTGTTATTCTCGATGACGCTCGGCATTATCTTCGGATTAATTCCAGCGAACAAAGCAGCGAAATTAGATCCAATTGAAGCACTTCGTTACGAATAGATTGCTAGTGTAGTAGAGGGGGCTCCTCTACTACACATACATAGTGTTCTGATGGGCGGTTCGCCGCCTCTAGTAAAGAGGATGCGAACCGCCCGTTAGAACGGGTTATATAAATACAAGGAGGTTTTTTAGAATGGAACCGAATGTTAATTCGCAAAAGGTTAGTGGAGAAAAACCATCTTTACTAGGAATGATCACATCTCCTGGCTTACAGTTTGAGAGAATGAAAGCGACTGATAAGGTTTGGGGTATGTTCTTTTTGGTTGCGTTGTTACAAGCACTTGTAAATGGATTATCTACATATGTGGCGCAATCATCGCCTGAGATGATGGAAATTCAGAAGAAATTTGGCACAGGTCAAGAAGAATCTATCGGATATTTAGTTGGTAAGTCAATCGGTTCAGGTTTTATTGGGATAATAATTGGAACTCTTATTGTAGCAGCTGTTTATAAAGTCTTTATGATGTTTTTTGGAAATGATACTCCTTACAAAAAATTGTTAGCTATTATTGTATATCCAAGCATTGTTGTTGTTATTGGTGGACTTATTAATTCTCTTTTAGGTTTAATTTTTGGAAGTGGTGTAACTGGGTATACAAGCTTAGCACCATTATTTGACCAAGGTACTATAGGGTATGCAATTGGTAGTGTAGTTGAGATATTTTATTTATGGAATATCGTATTAATTTGGATTGGATTACAAATTACAGCTGGGTTAGGAAAAGTAAAAGCTGCGGTTCCAATTGTTGTTCTCTTCATTATTAAAGCAGCGTTCTTAAGTTTAATTGTTATCGTATTAGTAAAGTTTATGCAAAGTTTCAATGGATAAGAATATGTGCAGAAAACGGCTCGATTAGGAGCCGTTTTTTTATTTTTGTATGTATTTGAAATACTAGGCCTCGTATTTCAAATTTCCTCTACAGATATTTGAAATTTCCCTATGCAGAATTTCAAATATCTCACCATGAAATCCGCTTTATCTTCTTATATTGTAAAGGTACCGCGGAATAACAAAGAGGTATACCTTTTAGAAATAGGCACGATATGAAACCGGCTACTTTTACAGAAACAGTTACGTTGTATGAAAAGATGATTAAAAATCAAATGAAGAGGCTTTGTCTGTACCGGGATTATGAAGAGTACTATCAATGCGGTTTAATTGGACTTTGGAAGGCATATGAAAAGTATGAGGAAGAGAAGGGGACTTTTTCAGCTTATGCATTCGTAACAGTGCGCGGATATTTAATAGAGAAGTTGAAGAAAGAAAGTAGATTTCAAAAGCGGCATACATTCGCTGGACAGGAAATTTTGCAAAATGTATGCGGAGCGGAAGCATCATCAGAAGTTCAGGATTATATGAGTTTGTTAGATGAGAAAGAGAAACATATTATTTACGAACGTTTTTATGTAGGAAAGAAGATGCATGAAATTGCTGAAGAGATGGGGATGACGTATCATCAAGTGAGATGGGTATATCGGCAGGCACTGGGGAAGATGCAGGCTGAGATATAGGAAATATAAAATGGAGACAAGAGGATATCTTGTCTCCATTTCGTTTATCTTGCCTTAACGGGCAGTAAGAGCCCCGCGACTGATTAAAGTTTCACTTTATGCTAGAAATCGTTATGAAAATCATCAAGCATCATTTGAGCGATTAAATTACCAGCTTTTCTCCATTGCTGTTTCATTTTGTAGCAGGTTATGGGAAGAACTGCTGTTTCTTCATTATAAAAATGTAGTATTGCTTGATTATTCATGTCTTTCTTTATTACTTTAATACCTTTGTAGAAGACCCAGATGCAATCCCAAGCGGTAGGTGATTTTGTCGGAATGGCACAAATGAATCGCCGATGATTAATTGGGATCGGTGTATTTTGTCGTAAATCCCATTTTTTAATAATTGCTTTCCGCCTGCCTTCATATGTGGAATAATTGTGTAAGATAATCAATTCTTTTATTAGTTCTAAAGGTGTCTTAGGTGAGTAGAGAATTCCTTTGGTGGTATGGATTTGAGTACGATAAAACGGATCTTCATAAGACATCATCATCATTACGGTACTAGAAATAGCATACAGATTAGCTGGATCATGCACCTGAAAAGCCTCCCTTAAAAAATATTGGTTTTTACATATTTCAGTATATAGATGGAATATAAAAACAATTTTAATTATTTGTAAATATTTGTAAATTTAATTTTACCTTGTAAATAGTAAGTTTTCTGTATAAGTTCATTTTAATTTTTTGACATATAAGTTGTTTTGCATACGAAAATGAATCTATACTTTTTTATCTCTTAAAAAGAAAGAGTTTCTATCGCTTTTTAAGTTAGGTTTATATAATTTGCATCACTTGTACATATATATGAAAATAGAAACAGTTAGGCGGTGATAGAATATGAAACGGAAGTATATCATTATTATGGCACTTGTTGTCCTTCTTTTCGTATATTTAGCAAGCAGCAACCCAAGTAAAGGGGAATATACAGAATGGGCAGCAAAACAATTTATGAATCGCAATGATATTAGTAAAAAATTAGCAGAGGTTGAAAAAGAAGATCCAGATGGGCTTGTTGGTGAACTTGCGACAATTGGTAAGAAGTTAGCGAAGAAATATGTAGAGCCACAAGTTGATGTGTTGATTAACCATTATACAAAGCGAAGCGATTATATTTTCTTCTCGACATATACGACAGAATTTACACTAGGGAAAGAAAATTATAAATATGTTTCAGTCGGGTTTTCTCATATTTTTATTCCGATTGAGATGCCGAAGAAAAAAGACGAAGCTGCAAAGTAATGCAGCTTCGTCTTAATCGTTTAAGGAGCAATTGTTACTTCGGATACTGTCTTTTCAACAAGGCGTGCTCCTTTTTTACGGGTATTTTCACCAAGTGATAAGAAAATTGTAGAGGAGAGAAGCGTGTCCATCACTTGGTTAATGTTTTGTTCATTCACAGGTGTAATCGGATTGTCGATAGAAAAGACAACGGTTTTTCCATCCTCTTTCAAGAAAATGAGCTCAAGTACTGTCATTTTCATTTACCTCCTTTTCATTAGAATTTTACGGATTCGAGATGTCAGATGTGCTTAAAAGTTGAACAGCATGAAGCTTTAATTCTTGCAATGAAGCAAGTGCATGTGCAACTTCATGCACCTTTGCTACATCAGCGTTTGGTTTTACTCGTTTAAACTGTTTGTTTTTAAGAATTGCTTTCCCGTTTTTGTCTGTGCCGCCGTTTAGGACAAGGCGTAAGCTTAAATCAGTTACAATTGTTTCAATCGCCATGTTTTTCACCCCCTTTTCATCATATATATAGGGGGCAATGGTCATATTTTGGCGTGAAATTTTTTCTTTTTTTTGGTACTCTTAGAAGAATGAGAGAGGAGTTTCTACAGATGAATCGTAAAAGGTTAGTTTGGATTCCCGTTTTACTATGGATCGGGATTATTTTTTATTCTTCAGCGCAGCCGTATAAGAAGCAGGATATGCGCTCAGATATTGAACAGTACGTGAACGTAGAATTTGTGAAAGAACATTTTTCATGGGTATCCATTGATTACGGCGGAGGTACACCAGTTAGTATTGCGAATAAAGGTGTTGGCGGCTTTATTGAGTTTTTCCTGCGTAAGGGAGCTCATTTTATGGTGTTCTTTATGCTTGGAGCATTGGCATACTATGCATTGTATCGTTCAGGATGCTCGAGGAAGAGATCCTTTTTATTTGCACTTCTTTTTGTCGCTGGGTATGCAACATTCGATGAAATTCATCAATGGTTTACAGGTGACCGTACACCGATGTGGCAAGATACAGTTTTAGATACGTCGGGCGGATTGACAGGTATTATAATAAGTAATTGGTTTTGGTATAGAAAAAGGAGCTAACCTTTGGGGTAGCTCCTTTTTTTCATATATCGGTGGTTATTATACACCGAGTAGTTCTTTCAATTCGTCTGTTGATAGTTCTGTCATCCAGCTGTCACTTGTGATGATAGCGCTACTTAGCGATTGTTTACGCTCTAGCATTTCATCAATTTTTTCTTCGAGTGTACCTGTTGTAATGAGTTTATGAACGTGTACAAATCGCTTTTGACCGATGCGATAAGCGCGGTCTGTCGCTTGGTTTTCCACAGCTGGATTCCACCAGCGGTCGTAGTGAATGACATGGTTTGCGGCAGTTAAATTTAGACCTGTGCCGCCAGCTTTTAATGATAGGATGAAGATGTCGTATGTTCCATTTTGGAACTGTTCAATCATTTTATCGCGTTCTATCTTCGGCACACTACCGTTTAGGAAGAGAACACGTTGACCGAATTTCTCTTCTAATATTTTTTGTAACATATTTCCCATTCCGATATATTGGGTGAAAATTAAGCAGCTTTCATTTTGATCTTTTATATTTTCAATCAGGTCCATTAATGTTTGTGTCTTCATGGAGCGCTGCACAATATCTCTCGGTGAATCTTCTTTTAAATAAAGCGCAGGATGATTACAAATTTGCTTTAGCTTACTAAGCATCATTAGAATAAAACCGCGTCTTTCAATGCCTGTTAAGTTTTCGACGTTTTGTAGCGTGTCTTGTACGAGCTGTTCATAAAGTGATGCTTGTTCAGCTGTTAGCGGGCAGTATGCTTTCTGTTCTTGTTTTTCCGGTAAGTTTAATGCAACTGTTTGATCTTGTTTCGTCCGGCGTAGTAAGAATGGTGAGATGAACCTTTGTACTTGCTGGATTTTTGCTTCGTCACGATCTTTTTCAATCGGTGTTACGAAGCGACGCTGAAACTGACCTAGGCTTCCGAGATATCCGTGATTCAAGAAATCGAAAATAGACCATAGCTCTGCTAAACGGTTTTCCATCGGCGTACCTGTTAAAGCAATTTTATGATTTGCTCGCAATTGCCGAACAGCTCTTGATTGTTTCGTTTGCGGGTTCTTTATATTCTGCGCCTCATCGAGAATGATGGCATCCCAACATTGCGCGCTTAGCTCCTCTTCATCGAGTTGTGCTAATGCATAAGAAGTTAACACAATATCTGCATCTTGAAGGAAGTCCTTAAATGAATCACCTTTTGAGCGGTTGCTTCCATAATGTAGTTGCACTCGTAAGTTTGGCGCAAAGCGTTCAAATTCTTTCTGCCAGTTTCCAAGAACAGATGTCGGTGCTATTATGAGCGCCGGGCCTGTTTGGAGGCGGTTTTCTTTTACGTATAATAGGTAAGCAATGGTTTGAATACTTTTTCCAAGACCCATATCATCTGCTAGCAATGCTCCAAATCCGAGCTCTCGTAAATATAAGAGCCACTCTACACCATGCTCTTGGTAGGGGCGAAGTGTAGCTTGCAAGGAGGAGGATATTTGAACTTTTGGAATGTCTCCAATATGCAGTAGCTTTTGAAAGAGCTCTTCGTAATAACCATCTAGCTCAATTTCAATGTCTGTAAATGGATTGTCTTCTTCTACGATTTCTGCTTCAGCAGCGTTTGATAAGTGCTGCTGCAAGACATCCTTCATTTCAAGTCCATACTTATCTGCGCGCTTCATTAGTTTTTTCACTTCTTCAACAAAGGCAGGGTCGAGTCGCATCCATTGTCCGTTTAAATTAAAGAGTCGTTTGTTTTGTTCGACCAGGTCAAAAAATTCACTCTCTGATAGGTCGATACCATCTGTGGAAACGCGCCAGTTGAAATCGACGAGAGTGTTCATGCCGAAGAAGGATTGTGTTTGATTCGCATTCTGCTTCAGTTGAACGCGTAACTTCGGTTTTGTTGCCTTTAAATTCTGCCACCAAGATGGTAGTAGAATATCAACGCCGGCTGCTAATAATTCGTTACTTGCTTCTGTTAGGAAGCTCCATGCTTCTGTTTCATAAAGCTCAGTTCGAAAGTGATCATCTTCCTTAAGCCATGGAACGAGTTTGCCGAACCCTTCCTGCGTTTCTTGAATACGCTCTTCATAGCTATGCCATCTTTTTGGTAGTGAATCGATGCTAGTATATACATAGATCCGGTGTGCTCCGCGCTTTGTCGTAATAATCGTTTCAAGCTTCCACATTTCAAAGTCATCTTGCGGCTCTTGGAGGCGAAGACCGATTGTAAAGGGAAGGTCATCCTCAATGTAACCAATTTTTCGGAGCCAATCTTCTTCATGCATCGCTGCTGTAAGCTGTTTCTTCGTAAAATCATAGTGCTCATATAGCCTTTTTGCATCCTCCCAGCCATCACTCGAGCGCGTGTCCTGAAGAATACTTTCATTAATTGCCTGAGAGAAAAGTGATGATAGTGTATCATCTTCAGTTGAAACATTGTTCACTTTCCATGATGGGCGATCGGACCAGCTCTTCATATCAGGTATAAAGCTTCCAGTCACAAAGGCATCCCATAGTTCCTTTGCATCAGGTGTAAGTGTGGTAATGGGACCATTCATTTTCAGCCTGGCAAATGAATTCATTGGCCTGTTGGCGATATATTCAAATGCCTGAACGTTCGTTAGCATAATCCCACTTCGACCTTCATATGTAGCTTCTTTCAAGAAGGTGCCATAGAAGGAAGTCGAATGCCATGTGAAGGCATGTTGTTTCCAATCTTTTATAGGTAAGAGATTGCCGACTTCATCTTCTCCCCAAAGAAACCAACCTTGATTTACGTGCTGGAGCCGAATTGTTACTTCAGTTTGTATGATCATCGATTAATTTTCCTTTCCGGAGTTCTTCCTGTAGTGCTCTTAGGCGTGAATATGAGTTGGTGATATGGATAATGAAAGTGTGCCATTCATCTGTTCGTTTGAGCCGCTTATAGAGCATGCGTAATTTCTTTAAGTAACGGACCGCCCGGCGGTATGACTTGCGATTCCGTTCTTCAATTGCTTGTACGGCTGCGAGATGATAGAGCGGAAGAGCTGCATCTGGTGCTTCTTTTTCGATTTCTTTTAGTGGTTCTTTTAATAGTTCAATGGCTTCAAATCCGTACAAAAGATGAAGTTCTGTCCATGTATAATATTGTTTTTTTGCTAGTATATAGTGCTCGTAGTTTGTGAAGCTGTATGGCAATAGCTCTTGCAAAATCATTTCAAGACCAGCTTGTTCATTTGTGTGCGTTGCATATGTTTCATACATCATAATGAACAAACGGACGATATCTTTTATAAAAATAGGGTCGGCTTTATCTTTCATTGTGTTCTTCACTTGTTTATATGTGAAAGAAAGCCAGTTTTTGGCGCGTTCCCATTGCATAGTGCTCAGTAAATCTTCGAGCCAATCGAAATAAAGACCGACAACTTGCGCTGGTTGTGTTTCGAGCAAGTCCATAGCAGAATTGTCTTCTTGTTTTAAAAAGAATAGATGAGAAGCGGCGAGTGCTTTCGATAGTGGATGCATCTTCTCGTCAATTCGTTTTTCTTCTTCGTGTATCCAAGCTATTTTTGCTAGTAGCTCTCCCCATATATGCCGGTAAATAAAGAATCTTTCCTGTGTATAGGAGTCGGTAGAGAAGAAAATATCATGCATTCGGCGAGCTGTTTCTTGCAAAATTGGTTCACTTTCAGCTGGAATCGATTCTGACTTCAAGTCACGTACAAGTGATTCAACTTTATCGACAAAGAGACGAACAACTTGAATTGGTTGGTGATAGGAATACTTTTTGTTTGTCTCAAAGTCGCTGGCTTCTTCTAATAACTTCTGAAAGCAAAAAAGTGCGCCGTGTAATTTGAACAATTCATGAATGGCAACGATGCGCGGTGCTTTTCGTTCTAATTTCATATAAAAGTCTGTAAAGATACTCATAAGAAAATACATTTGTTTATATGAGAGCCGTGCTTGTTCTTTTTTAAATGCGCCATATTCAGATTCAAAATATGCGTGCCAACTTTTAAAATCCGTTTCTTCAAATGCAGACGATTGTAATACTTGCCTTGCTGTTCGAATCGGAGGGAGTGATGGCTTCGTTTTATTTTTAAATAATGCTAATACTTCTCCCACTTGTCCGAAGCTAGAAGCAGCAGATAGTAAAACAGCAAGCATGTGCTCACATTGCGTCGGCGCAAAGCAATCACAATAACTTTCTGCGATATCACGAATCGGAATATGAACGCTATACACGTTCCCTTCAGCGTCTACGGTGCCTGACAACGTATAGCCATCAAAATCAACGTTGTAGACAAGACCGCTACGATATAAGTGACGAGCAGTGGCAACATGTACTTGATCGGCTTCTTGCTGCGGATCAAGTCCTTGAACAAATTCATTCGCGATCATCATAATTTCATCTTTCGTAATTGAATGTTGCAGCATAATTTTCCTCCGTACAAAAGATTTCTTTCCTCTACCATTATAAACAAAAAGCTGTGAAAACAGAAAAAATGAATTTGCGAATCATATGTTGAAATGCGAAAAGACTATCTCTTTTAGAGAAAGAGATAGTCTTTTCGCATGATATATCGCCAATTCTACAAAATACGAAAAGCTTGTACATATGGATCCTGTAGAATTCTTTCTATTAATGGAAGCATTTCTTCTTGAAATGGTATATCAATTGGAAATGGTTTTTGTGATCCTGGCTTAATCCCGTATTGCACGAACTTATACTGAACCGATTGATCGTAATTGAGCACGATTAATTTATAGCGATTGTCATCATGCTCAAGTGAAAAATCAATTGTTGTCCCATCATGATAGGGCTTTGGTGTACCAATCCAATCTATTTTTGCATTCAGGTTCATATTGTAACCTCCTTATTGTTATTATAAAAAAATAAAAGCCAGCCCTCAAATAATAAGAGGACTGGCTGAATTTTTAGCAGTAATTGATTATTTTAAAATTTTCACTTTTACAGTTTTACGTCCCCATTTATCAGCAGCTGAATCAGAGCCAACTAGAACGTCGATACGGTTACCTTTAATTGCACCGCCAGTGTCACCAGCAATTGCTTCTCCATATCCTTCTACCCATACTTTTGATCCTAGTGGAATCACTTTCGGATCAACAGCGATCATCTTCATGTTTGGATTCGCTGTTAAGTCATGACCCATTGCAGTTAATACACGGCCACCATATGTGCCGCCATTTTCGCTCGGATGAGCTGTATATGCAGTCGCTACAACTGTTAGTTCACGGCCACCAGAAGGAGCGTTTGTTTCTGCTGCTTTTACTTGAGTAGCAGGTTTTGCTTGTGCTACTGGTGCTTCTGCTTTAGCAGGTGCTGTAGTTTTAGCAGTCGCTTCTGCTTTAGCAGGTACAGGCGTTTCTTGTTTTTCAATAACAGGTGCTGTACCTGTTAAGAAAGGAACATGAACGTAAGCTGTTTTCCCATTATATTCGAATTGTAACCACTCATTTTGTACTTGGTTCGTTGTTTCAATCATATCGTCTTTCTTAAGCGTACCAAGAATTTCTGAGTTTGTGTTCGCTTCAGCACGTACGTTTAATACGTTTGCTGTTACGTAATAGATGCTTTTTGTGAATTCTGCATTTACGAATGCGTCTTTACCATCTAATTTGATTTTTGACCATCCGTTTTCTGTATTTGTAACATCTAGTTTATGACCATTTAATACTTTGCCTACAACTTGTGATCCAGTAGTTGGGTTCTCTCGTACATTTAATACGTCTGTTGTTACAACAGTTTCTGCTTGTGCAGAAGTAGTGAAAATCCCAAGACCAAAAACTGCTGCTGTTGCTATACCAATTAATTTTTTCATGATAGCCTCCATTGCGTTTGTTTTCGTGTCCTCATTATAGCAACAGTTTTTTTCGGAATTTGGGAAAACACACAATTACAAACCATTCGTAACAAATCATTAATACTCTGTAATATAGAAAAAAATAATAGAAAGCGGTTTTCGTTCCATGTTTTTCGGAGGTTTAGTAGATATCTCTATTATTTGTAACTCAAAGGATGTTTTTCGATTAAGATAATAATGTTGCGCGATCGTTACGACATGGTTACTAAAAGGTTACATTCCTTGAGTAATTCGTCGATATATAACTAAAATAGTTATATAAACATAAACAATTTGTTTATTTGCTCACAAAGAAGTGCTATATCCTACAAAAACAACCGCATAATTGTTACAAAAAGAAAGGGGCGCAATCCGTGCATGTGCCTTTTTTACAACTGTAACACATCATTTTTGGGGAAAAACACACTTTTCCATTCGCATCTATCTCATACCAACGGACAGTCATACTCTTCTTTTCCATTCTTAAAGGGAATAAGGAGGAAGGAACTGTCTATCAAGAGCTCAATTGGTGAAGGCTCATTTTCGCGGGGCTTAAGAAAATCACCACAAGAAATATTTCATTTTATCCAGCTATTCGTGAATAGCAATATGTGCATCTCAATATTTAGAGAAGATATCTCTATAAAAGCTTGATTGATGAGAGAAAATTATCAGTGTGGAATGAAGAAAACCCACTCACTAAAATTGTTGTTTATCCGATTTATCTCATTAACATTATGTATCGCATGGGGGATTATTCCTGAGTCTGTTATTGGAAAAGGTAGTTTAGGAAATGTAACAGCTACAATCCAAACGGCGTTAGTAAGTAAGTTTGGTTCTCTATTATTTCTGTTTCTATTTTCTTAGGTTTAGCTATCTTTTTAATCTTTTCAAAATATGGTTCAATCCGTTTAGGGAATGAGGACGATAAACCAAATTATAGTTATTTGACAGGGTTTGTGATTTTATTTAATTTGTCGCATATTGTCGGATATTTGCTGTAATGTGTAAACTATTGATATATTGACAAACATAATCCAAATTTGTGTCAAAAATTTGTCGGAAATGTGTTGTCACTTTTCCGTATATGTGCTATATTATTTCTTGTAAGCGATTTCAAATGGTTTTTAAGCGTATTCAAGGGGGACAACTAGAATAATGAAGCGTTACGAAAGAAAGTGGAAGCATATTTGTTTGAAACGTGTGGCACATCGTAGTGTTCAAGCAAACACGGAACCAAAGACTGAGGTATCTAAAGAACAACAAGAGAAGCAATTGGTTTTACAAAAATAGCAGTCACTTTTTCGTATATAAATGAAAGTAGATCGTTCGTTGGGGGATGGACGTGAAAATTGCTTTCGACTAAGGGGTATTGTCCGATATATAGATTTTATAGTAAAAATAAGCACAGAGCATACGGCGCTCTGTGCTTATTTTTTTAATCAAACGTTTGTTTAATTTCATTCTAGCCGCATGCGCTTTTATTGATATCCAGCTCCAGCGGCTAGAACAGTCGGTCGTTTCACTCCTTCACCTGAGGCAAAGAGCGCCTCTGATTCAGGAGTTCCAACGCCCTCCTGTTCTGAACGAGCCGCTTCCGCTTTTATTTTTTAAACCGTACTGTTTTGTCCCATCCGATAATTTGTTTTTTACCTTTAGCGCGCAAGTATAGGATGAGGCTTCTGATAAATAAGTACGTAAAGAGCTGGGCGTATGTGAAATACATGATGATGCTGATAAAAATGTTTAGCGGTGTGAATGTGTTTTCGACACTTTGTGCACTAAAGAGCTGCGAGGTGTACGTAATGTAGGCGACGTACCACGTAAATAGCAGCGGGATTGCATAGTTGATTTGAAACAGGCCTAGTAGACCGATGATCAACCATACATTTGAAATGATTAAGAATAGCCAAAAGACAATGTATACTAATACTTGCTGCAGTGAATGAACGAGTAGTTTTCCTTTAAAGAAGCTGAAGGAGGAAAACATCTTTTCTAAAATGTATAAGTTTCCTTGGAGCCAGCGCGTTCGTTGTTTAATTAGGATGTTTAAATGTTCAGGTTCTTGTTCCCATGTAATGGATTCCGGTACGATTGGTAATAGATAGCCTTTTTGTGTAATTCGTAATGTGAGTTCTGCATCCTCCGCAATGGCATAAGGGTCATAGCCGCCAAGTTCTTCAAGTGCAGAGCGGCGAAGGAGCATGTTTGTTCCTGTTAATGAGCCGGTTTGGAATAGGAGCCAACGGCCAGATTGCATGAGTAGCTGGAAGATTTGAAACTCAAGAGAAATCATCCTTGTAAGCCAATTTCGTTTTTCATTAACAGTACGCACATGGCCGACAGCACCGACAGCATCTTTTGTCGTTTCTGCGTATTCAACAAGCATGCGAAGAGCATGAGGTTCTGGCTGATTATCGGCATCGTATACACAAAAGTATTTTCCATTTGATATGCTAAGTCCATAGTTTAATACGCGTGATTTTCCTTTCGGTTCCCCAGGTGGTACGCGAATATGCCTTATATGAGCATATGCCTTATCGTATTCATCGCTAATTTCTCCGGTTTCATCTTTGGAATTGTCATTTAATAAATAAATCGTAAGTTTTCCGGGATATTCAATATTTGCCATCGCGGCTAACGTATCCATAATAACAACGCCTTCATTATGAGCAGGAATCAGAATATCTACGCTTGGATAATGTTCTAATGTACGATCCTTTAATTTACGCTGTCGATGAATAAGGCCAGCGATTGTTAGTAAGGAATAGTAGACGAGTAAGCCTGAAAATAAGAAGGCTGTAAAAATAAGTACATATTTAATAGAAAAAATAGTACTAATCCAAAAAACAAGCAGACAAAATAGAAGAAATAACAGAAGAAGAATAAGGGTCATCATATTGTTAATCCCTTCCCTCCAAGCTGTTCTTGTTTTATTTTGATTTTTGAAATAGCCTCTTCTGTGAACCATTCTTCCCATTTATGTTCAAGACGCTTCAGGACGATATTTACACCAACTTCATTTATATTTTGAAGTAAAATGACCAATGTATTATCATCATATTTTCCAACTAAATCAAAATCACTTAGCACTGTATCGAGTAGGAGGGAGGCAACGTGATCCATGACGCTTTGTCGCGTATAGCTACTAAAAGAGGAAAACGAAAAGTAGATGAGCATTCCCGTTTCACTACGTCTTTTCATAGCAGTTTCGAGCAATAAACCACGTTTTTCAAATTCTTGTCTTGTTAATAGCTTTGTCTCTCCAATGTATTGTTCGAGCTTTTGAACTTGCTTTCGCAGGCGTTTATTTTCATTCACGAGTTTTTTTAACATATAGGTCGATATATAAATAAGAAAGAAATTTGCGGTTGTTAGGAAATGAGCAATGATATAGGAAAATTGTGTGGAAGTACTCCATAAATATAACCATGCTTCATAAAATAAATAGAAGACGGAGAGGAGAGTGCCGGCAATAAATAAAATAAAAGCGAATTTATTTGAAATGAATAGAAATAGTAAGTTGATGAGTACATAAATAATTGTGAAGAAAAAAGCATAAGGATAGGAGTTTATATGGATTGTGGTGAAATAGAATAAAATTTGAACAATCCATAACAGTATGATTTGATTGGGAGTTTTCTTCATTGGTGTACCTCCTAACAAATAGGTTTTTATATGTAATATGTGCTAGAAGGGGGAGGATACATTCATAAAAAAAGGCTGACCCGAAAGTTCGGATCAGCTCACTGTTTATTATAAGAACATCATACCTGCAACAGCTGCGTTTAAGAAGTTCGCTAGTGTTCCAGCGATTACGGCTTTAATCCCTAGCTGTGCAATTTGTTTACGGCGAGAAGGGGCAAGTGTCCCTGTCACACCTAATTGAATTGCGATAGAAGAGAAGTTTGCAAAGCCGCAAATTGCAAATGTTAAGATCATATTTGTTTTATCAGACAGCTCTGCCATATGTGGTCCTAAGTTTGCGTAAGCAACGAATTCGTTGATTGCGAGTTTTTGACCGATGAAACCAGCAGCTTGTACAGCTTCGTTTGGTGAAACACCGATTAAGATGGCAAATGGTGATAATAAGTAACCAAAGATTAAATCAAGGCTAAGTTTAATATGGAACCAAGATCCAACCCATCCTAATAGGCCGTTTAATACAGCGATTAATGCGATGAACGCCATTAACATTGCTGCAACGTTAATAACAAGCTGCATTCCTTCAGATGCACCGCGTGCTGCTGCATCGATAACGTTAGCATCTTCACGCTCTGTAGAAAGTTGTACATTGTTATCTGGTTTTTCTGTTTCTGGCATAATTAGTTTTGAAATTAATAAGCTTGATGGTGCTGCCATAATTGCTGCTGCTAATAAGTGCTCTAGCGGAATTCCCATTGCTGCATAACCGACAAGAACCGATCCAGCGACAGCTGTCATACCGCTTACCATAATTGTGAAGAATTCACTGTTTGTTAGACGTGTTAAGTACGGTTTAATTAAAATTGGTGCTTCTGTCTGTCCTAAGAAAACAGTTGTTACTGCATTTAAACTTTCTGCTTTAGAAGTTCCAAGAAGTTTGCTTAATGCACCACCAACGATACTAACGAATTTTTGCATAATACCAAAATAATATAAGATTGCTACTAATGAACTAATAAATACAATTGGAAGTAGTGCTTGAATTACGAAGACGAAGCCCCAAGGACCTTTTGCGTTTACTAAATCCCCAACGACGAATTTAATTCCCTCATAAGAAAAATTGATTAAGCCTTGAACGCCGTCAGAAGCAACTTTTAAGCCAGCTTTTCCGGCATCCCATCGTAACACGATGAAAGAAAATGTAATTTGTAATGCTAGCGCGATTAAAATCGTACGCCAATTAATAGCTTTGCGGTTGGAAGATAATAAGAAAGCGATTGCTAAAACTCCAATCACGCCGCCAATTCCCCATAAAACATTCATACAGTGTAAATCTCCTTTCTCATAGTAAAAAAGTGTACATAACAGATGTCTATACTCAACGAAAATAGCATCTTAAGTAACGTATCATACCGGACATCAGAGGTCAAACGTCTACCGAAAAGTTTAAATAGAAAGAAGATTTTGTTAAAAAACACATATCTATCCTAAAATAAAGAATTTGGTTATGTTAAAAAAAATGCATCATTATTGTGACGTTTTAGAATGTTTTCGTAGAATGTAGTGTATGAAATGAGAAGAAGGCTGCACATTTAAAATCTATAAAACTAAAAAAGAGCCTTCTAGTATTCTAGAAGACTCTGAAACTATGACTTAAGGTGCTTTTGTATATCCTAAGAGGTGGCTGCTCCAATAAGAATTATTTACTGAAACAATTTTTACGCCGTTGTCGCCAGCTTGAATGAATGATCCACCACCAAGGTAAATACCCATATGCGAAGGACCCGGCTTATAAGTGTTTTGGAAATAAATTAAGTCACCTGGTTGTGGATTTGAAGTCTTTGGTAAGCTACTCCAATATCCTGCAACGCTTTGACGGCTAATGTTATGACCGAATTTGTTATATACGTGGAAAATGTAACCACTACAGTCAACGCCATTAGCAGAAGTACCGCCCCATACATATGGTACACCTTGCATGGATTTTGCATATGCAAGGATAGAAGACATATCGCCACTTGTGTTACCTGTATTGTTATTTTGGTTGTTATTGTTGTTAGGCTTATTGTTTACAGCGCCACCAACTGGTGTTTTAGATAGGTAGCGAGTTCCTACATAGCCAGTGCGACCGTTGTAGTTAATTTTGCTCCAGCCGTAATGTTCAGAAATAACTTGCACTTTTTGGCCTTGTGGAAGAGCACCAATTACGCTGTAATTTGTACCTTCGCCGCTACGTACATTTAATGCGGCTACATTAATGTAGTATTCGCCAACAGTTGTTTGTGGTTGCTGTGGTTTTTCGGGTGTAGTTGTGCCGCCTTTAACGAATGTCACATACTTGCTGCTCACATAACCCGTTTTACCGTGATGATTGATTTTGAACCAACCATTCTCTGCGCCAATTACGTTTAATGTTTGCCCATTTAATACGCCACCAAGCACACCATGGTATTCAGCTGGACCTGTACGAACACGTAAAGATGTTGCGTTAACAACGTAAGTACCATCAGTTCGAACAGTTGTATTGTTATTTTCTTGCTCATTGTTACCTTGGTTAGTATTGTTACTAGAACCGCCTTTTGTTACGTAGTTTTTGCTAATATATGCTGTTTGTCCTGCGTAGTTAATTTTGAGCCAATCTTGAACTTCGCCAACAACTTGTACAACTTGTCCTTTATGAACAGATCCTAAAACTGTATGAGAAATACTAGGGCCTGTACGAACACGAAGGGAAGATACGCTCACAGTATAATTTCCGTTTGCAGGTTTAACTGCTGTTCCATTATTTGAAGAAGCGCCAGATACAAATTCTCCGCTTACATAACCTGTTTTACCATTGTGGCTAATTTTAACCCAACCATTTTCTTCACTGATTACGTTTAATGTTTGTCCCTCGTATACACGTCCCATAATAGAACTAGAAGGATCTGGGCTTGTGCGAACACGTAATACGTCAGCAGTAACTTTGTTTTTACCACCTGTGCTTACGTTTGGTTTTGCACCATTTTTGGATACAAATTCTCCGCTTACATAACCTGTTTTACCATTATGATTAATTTTAACCCAACCGTTTTCTTCACCGATTACGTTTAATGTTTGTCCCTCGTATACGCGAGAGATGATGTCGTGAGAAGTACTGGACCCTGAGCGCACGTGTAGTACGTCAGCAGTTACTGTGTAGTTTGAATTGTTTTGTGGTGCAGCTTGAACAGCTTGTGCAGCAGGTTTCTGAGTGTTTTCAGGGGCAGCTTGAACGCTATCTAATGTCGGGGCTGCGCCTCCCGCTACAGACACTGCCGCAAGACCGGCAAGATATTTTTTCATGTTTTGTCGATTCCTTTCTGTCTGTGATATAGTGATGAAATATTTACCAACTGTTAAAAATTCTAAAAGGCATGTCGATTACTGTCAAGGTTTATGCGGGAATCTGAATATGTCAAAAGTATTACAAAAAAAATCAAGGTGTATTCTTCACCTTGATTTTAAATGAAAACACATATATTAATGTATAGTTAATATGACATCGTCCGTGTTTAAGGTAATGAGATGTTAGAAGTTGAAAAGCTCTGCATAAATGTTTTTTGTAGTAATTTGGTAATTCGTCCAACTTGTCCATCTTGGATAGCAGTTCCATCAAGATGCGTCATAGGCAAAACTTCTACAGTTGTTCCTGTGAAGAAGCATTCGTCAGCATTATAGACATCACGAATGCTGAATAGTCCTTCTTGTACAGGAAGTTGTAGTTTGTTTGCTAAAGAGAGAATGTATTGGCGGACAATCCCGTTTAAGATTAAATGGTTGGCAGGGTGTGTATAAAGAATCCCTTTTTTTACTAGGAAAAAATTCGAGCAACTACCCTCTGTAACAATTCCATTACGCACGAGAAGGGCTTCTTTACACCCTTTACGTTCTGCTTTTGTGGCAGCCAGTATATTTGGCAATAAATTTAAGGATTTAATGTCACAGCGGAGCCAACGTGTATCAGGTTCTGAGATAGCACGTACTCCATATTCAATCCATAAAGCGGGTCGTTCTTTTTTGGAGATATAAGCATAGATTGTTGGGGTTACATCAAAAGAAAATGTGTGTACACGATGTTGTACTCCTCGAGAAACTTGTAAGTAGATTGTACCATCTTCTTGGAATGTATTATTTTCAAGTAATTTGTAAAGCAAGGTAATAAGTTCTGCTTTAGAGCAAGGTAATGTTAATTCTATTTCATCCATTGAACGGTATAATCTTGTTAAATGTGGGTCTAATAAATGAATGTTTCCTTTGTAAATACGAATTACTTCATAGACCCCATCTCCAAATTGTAAGCCGCGTTCTTCTAATTGTATGTACGGCTCTGTTTTATTTGTATCAATAATTTGATCATTCCATAATACAAATCTTTCGTACGCCATTTTACTTCCCATCCTTTCTTAATTGTTTGAATGATGAGTGGTGAATCGTTTGTAGGTGATAGTTGTAATAAAACGATTGGTGAGGATATTCCATTAGCGGAAGATGAAAAAATGATAGAATTTCCACCTTAATGCATTTCGCATATATCAATTCGTAAATGAGAAATAAGAATCCTGCTTTTTAGAAATAAAAAAAGCGACATTCATATAGAATGTCGCATAAGGAGGGTAGCTCATTTCATAGGGATATTGTCTTGGCATAGCCTAGAAAGGTAAATAGTAAACAGATCGATCGGCTTTACTAAGACAATGAGTGTTACTTCAAAGTAACACCAAAGGCATTGTTACACAAATGATTCTGTTACTCCCCCAAGGGGACCTTTCACAAAGCTGTGAAATGATAGGCGGGGGATAGGCAGAACATTGTTTACAAGTTTTATTATAGAGATGTATTATGAATTTTATGTAAATATTTGGTGAAGATTGTGTAATTTTATCATACAAATGTAGAAAAAAGACGCTGAGATTACTCAGCGTCTTTTTTGTCTTCTTTAATAGCCGTTTTTACTTCGCCTGTTTTAATTTTGTTACTTTCAGAGAAGCGGAGTAGGTCGCCCTCAATGAGTTTATCAGACATGCGCAGTTCATTTTGTGCACGATCAATCATTGCTTGAGCTTCTTCTTTTGGTACTTCTACAACTTCGCCTGTCATGCGATCATAGAATGTATTGTTTGTGTACATATATTTTTCTGTTATAAAGCTTCCATCGCGAAGAACAACGAATGATTTATAATCTGGTGAGAATACATCATGACCAAAGCTAATGTCATTGCTTGAATCAACACCAAGTAAGTTTAGAATTGTTGGTTTAATATCAATTTCACCTGTTGGTTTTGAAATTGTTTTACCTTCTTTTTGACCTGGAACATGAATGTACATCGGTGTACGTTGTAAGTTCATATGATCAAATGTTGTAATTTCTTCTTTGCCTAAGAATTGTGCCATTGCGCGGTTATGGTTTTCAGAAATACCGTAATGGTCACCGTAGAAGACGATAACAGAGTTATCATATAGCCCTTCTGCTTTTAGGCGTTCAATAAAGTTTTTCAGTGCTTCATCCAAGTAACGAGCTGTTACCATGTAACGGTCAAACACTCCGTCACCAGAGTTGTAAGGTTCGATTAATTTTGTGCTATCGTCATACGTAAATGGATAGTGGTTGGTTAAACTAAGGAAGCGAGTATAGAATGGCTTCTTCACTTGTTTTAACATATCCACTGATTGATCAAAGTACTCGATATCTTTTAATCCCCAGTTTAGCTTTGTTTCTGGTGTGATTTTGTAGTCAAGCTCATTATAGTAACGATCGTAACCAAGTGCAGGATACATGATGTTACGGTTCCAGAATGTTGCGTTGTTTGCGTGGAATACAGCTGTGTAATACCCTTGCTGACGCAGAATTTCTGGTGTTGCAGTATATTCGTTATTACCATGTGTAAAGAATACAGCACCGCGGTCTAACGGATATAGAGATGTATCTACTAAGAATTCAGCATCCGATGTTTTCCCTTGTCCAGTTTGATGGAAGAAGTTATCGAAGTAATAACTTTCCTTTGCAAATTGGTTTAAGAATGGTGTAACTTCTTGACCATTTACTTGTGCACCAATTAAGAATGTTTGCAAGGATTCAAGAGAAACGACGATTACGTTTTTCCCTTTCGCAGCACCAAACATATTTGGATCCGGTTTCGTTTTGTTTGTTTTCACATAGTTTTCTGCTTCTTGTAATTTGCTACCATCAGCAAATGCCTTTTGTGAACTTGATTTTGCTTGTAAGCCAAGATCGTATAATTGGTGAGTATATAAACCTAAGTTTTTTACAAGCATAACGCGGTCAAATGAACGTGTTAATAGTTCTGGACGCTCAGTTTCTGCAAGACCTAAGTTTGCAAAGAAAACAGCGATCGTTGATACGAAGTATAAAGAACGCATTGGACGTGATACGCGCTCAGTTCTTGCAAAGTTCTTCTTTTTCTTTAATAGAACAGAGAAGATGATAATATCAGCAAATGCAACGATGATTTTGTAATTAAATAGTTCTTTCACACTAGAACCGAGCTGTCCGAAGTTGGATGTTTGCCCAAGTACCGGTAAAGTAACGAAGTCATTGTAGAACCCGTAGAACATTACGTTACCAACAAGAACGATTGTTAAAATAAAATCAATTCCAAGTGCTATATAATTACGTTTCTTTCCTTTTGCGAATAATGCAAGACCCACAAGCAGTAATGATGCTGCTAATGGACTAATGAATAAGATAAATTCTTGCATGAAAGATTCAAGTTTCAAATCAAAACTTGTACGCGTTATGATGTAAGTTTTTAGCCATACAGCCAAAGCAACGAACAAAGTAAAGCGCACATTAAGAAATTGTGACTTTAAAGATTCCTTCATCCATTTCCACCCTTTCTCTATCAGGCTTGGTCGATTTTTGAGCGAAAAGTGCTAAAATAAAAAATACATAGTTTTCTTGGCCATGAGTAGAGGTTTCTATATCTCTCATATACGACTTTAACTATGCATACCCTTTTGGTTTCCTGCCATTTTGTTTGTTGATACATAAGTATAACGTCATTTTTGTATTATACAACAAAATTCAATTCTTAGAAACACTATAACATTTTACATTTTTTTGTATTTTTTATTGTTGCTGCCAGAGAAAACTTTAACATTGGTTTATATGCTCGTCAACTAGAAAATATAACAAAGATAATAAAGAATAGTAAGAGAAATAGAACATTATATATTGAGAAATATTGAAATCCACTTTCTTTTTAGAGAGGAGAGAGCATCCGCCTGAGCATAGAAGCGGTTCAGCCCGATGCCAAGTTTAAAACAAAGTGAGGGAAAGAGAGTAGGTTTTCTTTTGTTTTCATAGCTGTGGTTTATATGTTAAAAACCTTACTAAAGTTAGAATTAATAGAGGAAAATAGTTGCGAACACTTGTTCTTTTTGCTATTGTCTGTTACAATAAGTTTTCATGGATCGGTTATGTGTATATTTGATGAACTTTTTATTGACTAATGAGGCTGTTTTTCTTTTTGAAGGCGTATTTACTTTTTGCGTATAATAAAAAAACAAAACATGGGGGCCTTTATATGGAACGGAAATTTTCAGTTGAAGCGTTTTGGAATAAAGTGAAACATGTAGCGAAACAAGCGGGACAATCGGTTATTTATGCGAGCTTATTGCTGTTTTACGTTATGCAAAGACCGGATGTTCCGAAGCGAGTAAAGGCAATTATTATTGGAGCACTTGCTTACTTTATTGCGCCAATTGATGCGATTCCGGACTTTTTCGCTGGAATTGGTTATACGGATGATTTAGGTGCTTTAATAGCTGCACTTTTGCAAGCATCTATGTATGTAAATGAAGATGTAAAAGAAAAAGCACGGATAAAGTTAGTGGATTGGTTTGGTTCGGATATAGACACATCGTTTATCGATCAAAAGTTAGATCAGTAAGTGAGGAAGTGTACTATGCCATCAGGAAAAACACATACGAAAATAAACTTACTTTCTCTTCCGATCGTTTTGTTTATGCTTGTTTCGTATGGACTAACAAATTTTGATTTTTTACTCACTTTTGCCATAGGATTTTTAATTGGCACGTTTTTCTTAACACCTGATTTGGATATTCATAGTAGCGCCTATAATAAATGGGGGTTGCTTCGTATTTTTTGGTATCCGTATCAATGTGTGATGCCACATCGTTCTTTTTTGACGCACACGCTAGTAATCGGGGATCTTATTCGTATATTGTATATGCTTCTCGTCTTTTCTCCATTCCTATACATATTAAATAAAACGGTATTAGACGGAAGGTTGCTCGAGATTGCAAAGGAATATGATGTTGCTTTAACAACATTTGTAATTGGAGTCATTGCTGCGAGTGCACTTCATATTATAGCGGATCGATTGAACACGCGCCGGAAAAAGCTTATAGGGCGAAAGAAGAGAAAACGAAGAAGGTAAGGCACTTGCAAATTGCGAGTGTTTTTTCTTTTTTATTATGTAGAACGGAATATAAGACTTTTAATCAAACGTTTGTTTAAAGTGAAATGCATTGATATGATATTCTTTTTTTCATTAATCAAACGTTTGTTTAAAAAATGAAGGAAGAATGAAACTTACTTTTTTTCCTATTTATAAACGTGTAATGAAACGAAAAATAATCAGAAAAATCTTTTTTAAAAGAAAATGATATGGTAAAGTATAAACATAGTTAATGAAAACGTTTTCTGAAAACGTTTTTTATTTTAGGCTTAAAGGTATGATGACCAGGTAGTCTATTGATAGGACTATAAGAATTTTAAAACAGGGGATTACAGAAGGGGAGAGGACAATGGGCACATGGACACAAGTTTACGATCCGTTCGGTAACATTTGGATTTCTGCAGCGGTAGCACTTATTCCAATTATCTTTTTTTTCTTGGCTTTAGCAGTTTTTCGTATGAAGGGTTATGTGGCAGGATTTATTACGGTTGTATTGACAATTCTAGTTGCGCTATTTGCGTATAAAATGCCATTTACAATGGCGATGGCTGCAACCGGATATGGATTTTTATATGGATTATGGCCAATTGCATGGATTATTGTAATGTCGGTATTTTTATATAAAATTTCAGTAAAAACAGGACAATTTGATATCATCCGTGCATCCGTACTATCGATTACAAATGATCATCGTTTACTTGTTATTTTAATTGGTTTTTCATTTGGTGCATTTTTAGAAGGGGCAGCAGGATTTGGCGCACCGGTAGCAATTACGGCAGCACTTCTTGCTGGTCTTGGTTTAAATCCGCTATATGCAGCTGGACTGTGCTTAATTGCCAATACAGCACCAGTAGCGTTTGGAGCAATGGGGATTCCGATTACAGTTGCGGGGCAAGTAACGGGTATTGATCCTCACAAAATCGGCCAAATGGCTGGGCACCAATTACCATTCTTATCACTATTTGTTCCATTCTTTATCGTATTTTTAATGGATGGCTTCAAAGGTATAAAACAAACATGGCCTGCGTTATTTGTAGCAGGTAGTTCATTTGCAATTACACAATTTATTACAGCAACGTTTTTAGGACCAGAACTTCCGGATATTACATCAGCGCTTGTGAGTTTAATATGTTTATCGTTATTCCTAAAAGTATGGCAGCCGAAAGAAATCTATCAATCTAATCAAGAAAATAATGAAGTGGCAGCAGCAACGACAGTTGCATCTATGCCGAAATTAACAGCAGGAAAAGTTGTAAAAGCTTGGTCACCATTTATTATTTTGACAGTGATGGTAGTTATCTGGAGTCAAAGTTTCTTCAAAGCATTATTTGCTCCAGGTGGGGCATTAGAAAGTCTTGTCTTTAAGTTCCAAATTCCAGGTCTGCACAATTTAGTAATGAAAGCAGAGCCAATTGTAAATAAACCAACACCTTATGAGGCGATATTAAAGCTTGATGTCTTGTCAGCAACAGGAACAGCGATTTTAATTGCATGTATTATTTCTATCCTTGTACTAAAAATGAGTGCAAAACAGGCTGTAGAAACATTTGCAGAAACATTACAAGAATTAAAGATGCCGATTCTATCTATCGGTTTAGTATTAGGATTCGCATTCATCGCAAACTATTCTGGTTTATCGTCAACACTTGCGTTAGCGTTAGCGGGAACAGGTGGATTATTCCCGTTCTTCTCACCATTCCTTGGTTGGCTAGGTGTATTCTTAACAGGATCAGATACATCAGCAAATGCACTATTCTCCAACTTACAAGCGATTACAGCGCAGCAAGTTGGTGTAAAAGAAGTACTGCTTGTTGCGGCAAATACAACAGGTGGTGTAACGGGTAAAATGATTTCTCCGCAATCGATTGCAATCGCGTGTGCAGCAGTAGGACTTGCTGGAAAAGAATCTGATTTATTCCGCTTTACAGTAAAACATAGTCTATTCTTTGTAGTGATTGTTGGGATTATGACATATGTACAAGCCTACTATTTAACGTGGATGATACCGTAAGCTTTTAGGTGGGTATAAGCCGTCAACTTAACACAAACAAGCCAGGTGCTGAAAGCACCTGGCTTGTTTCATAATCTTAACTAAATGGTTACGCTGAGAGACTATTCATCCTCGGATAAACACTCTCCCAAGTTTATTAACTCCCCTATAAATAAGTATGCTGATAAAAAGAATAAAATTTAAAAAGAATTCGTCGCCCGCGTCCTCATCTTTCCAGTGAACTTCAAACAGCCAACCGATTCCGTAATTGGCAACAACCCAGATAGAAAATAATGTCCAGAAGCGCATCCAACTGCCCCCAAACAGAGCAGAAAAAAAGGCCATAATTGACGTGCCTCCAAACCAAAAGACAAAAATAATACATATTGCGCAAAATATAAACCTGAAGATAGACCCCAAACACCCCATTATAATTTCACTCCTGATCTAAACTATACTTGATATATGTGCATAAATAATATGACTAATTTTTTATGTGTTTTGACTTTAACTGAATTGTTCTTATAAATAAAATATATAAGAATAATAATTTTTAGAAAATTATAACACGAAACCGTATTATAATCCGTGTAATAAGTAGAAATCTCTATTAATTGTAGACGGATGGTATGATTTTATTTGAACATGAATAAGTTTTGGCTCCCACCTCAAAATTTAGTGGAAACAAAGAAGCTAGGTGATAGATCAACTGCCCATAAGAGCCCGATTGGTGAGGGCTAATAATCATTGGTTCTATCAGGTATATCGATTAGCAGACAAAAAAACGATAGATAAAAATTGCAACTCATGCCTTTGCATTTTTCTGATTATCGTGTATGATGGGAAAGTATTGAAAATTAAATCAGTGATAAACTAGGGGTGCCTAAGTGATGCTTAGGCTGAGAGAGAAGCGCGATAACTTCTTAACCCTTTGGACCTGATCTGGCTCGTACCAGCGTAGGGAAGTTAACGGCTTTACATAACTATGTCTTTATGAGCCAGGTCCTTGTTTTACTATGGACCTGGCTCTTTTTATTTTGGCATGCGCTGGCCACTAGTTCTTGTCCTTGTCACAAGTAAGGCGAAAGCGGCTCGTTCAGAATGGAAGGGGGATGGAGCTTCAGCCGAAGAGGTGTGTTTTACCTCATTTGAAGAAACGAAGCCAACGATCATTCTAGCCACTCAAGCTGGATCTTAAGTAAAGCGAAAGCGGCGAAACGTCGCTGAAGTGAGAATCGAGTTGCACAGAAATTGGCTCAAGATTCGGTGCAAGTTAGATTTGCCTGAAATGATAAAGGGGAGGAAACACAAATTATGAAGCAATCTGTTTCAGCTGAACAAATTGAATTGAAGTCGAGTTTACCAGGGAGTAAGAAAGTTTATGTTGATGGACCGCATGAAGGTATGAAAGTACCAATGCGTGAGATTGAACAAAGTGATACAAACGGTGTACCAAATCCACCAATTCGTGTTTATGATACGAGTGGTCCGTACACAGACCCTAAGTACAAAGTAGAGCTAGAGAAAGGAATTCCATCGCCTCGCCGTCGCTGGATTGTTGAGCGCGGAGAAGTGGAAGAGTATGAAGGACGAGAAATTAAGCCGGAAGATGATGGTGTGAAAGTTGCATCTAATCATACATCTGTGTTCCCGCAAATGGATCGTAAACCACTTCGCGCAAAAAAAGGAGCAAATGTAACGCAAATGCACTATGCTCGTAAGGGGATCATCACATCTGAGATGGAATATGTTGCGATTCGTGAAGGGGTAGAGCCTGAATTTGTACGTAAAGAGATTGCAGAAGGACGCGCTATTTTACCAGCAAACATTAACCACCCAGAAGCAGAACCGATGATTATTGGCCGCAATTTCCATGTGAAGGTAAATGCGAATATCGGAAACTCTGCTGTCTCTTCTTCCATTGCAGAAGAAGTAGAGAAGATGACATGGGCAACTCGCTGGGGCGCAGATACCATTATGGATTTATCAACAGGGAAAAACATTCATACAACTCGTGAATGGATTATCCGTAACGCTCCTGTACCGGTTGGGACAGTACCAATTTATCAAGCGCTAGAAAAAGTAAATGGAATTGCTGAAGATTTAACGTGGGAAGTATATCGTGATACGTTAATTGAACAAGCGGAGCAAGGTGTGGATTACTTTACAATTCATGCAGGTGTACTGCTTCGTTACATTCCAATCACTGCAAAACGTACGACAGGAATTGTTTCACGCGGTGGGTCCATTATGGCGCAGTGGTGTTTATTCCATCATAAAGAAAACTTCTTATACACTCATTTTGAAGAGATTTGTGAAATTATGAAACAATATGATGTTTCTTTCTCTTTAGGAGATGGATTACGTCCTGGTTCGATTGCAGATGCAAATGATGAGGCGCAATTTTCTGAGCTTGAAACGCTTGGTGAGTTAACAAAAATTGCTTGGAAGCATGATGTTCAAGTTATGATTGAAGGGCCAGGTCATGTACCCATGCACTTAATTAAAGAAAACATGGATAAAGAGCTTGAGATTTGCCAAGGTGCACCGTTCTATACACTCGGACCTTTAACAACGGATATTGCACCTGGTTATGACCATATTACATCTGCGATTGGTGCAGCAATGATTGGTTGGTTTGGCACAGCAATGCTTTGCTATGTGACACCGAAAGAGCATTTAGGTTTGCCGAACAGAGATGATGTTCGTGAAGGGGTTATTACGTATAAAATTGCGGCGCATGCGGCTGACCTTGCGAAAGGACACAAAACAGCGCAGCAGCGTGATGATGCACTTTCAAAAGCTCGTTTTGAATTCCGCTGGCGCGATCAATTTAACTTATCTTTAGATCCCGAACGCGCAATGGATTTTCACGATGAAACATTACCAGCAGAAGGGGCAAAAACAGCTCATTTCTGTTCGATGTGTGGTCCGAAGTTCTGTAGTATGAGAATTTCACATGACATTCGTGAGTATGCAAAAGAAAATGATTTAGAAACAACAGAAGCAATTGAAAAAGGTATGAAAGAGAAAGCGGAAGAATTTAAAGAAGCGGGTAGTCACTTATATCAATAATTGAATTTGAGATGAGGCTAAGAGTGCCCGCGGATAGCGGGAGATATGTATGATTTCCGAGCACCTTTTTACTTGATTGATCACGTGTACCTAATTTAAATATAGAAGAAGCCTCTTTTGCTAAGACGGTAGCAAAGGAGGCTATTATTTTTTAGAGGGAGAAGAAAAGTTGTACCCAGTAGAATAAGAGGAATAATGTTACGATTGTTGAGAGCGGAATGACAATAAGTGATACGCTTAAATAATCTTTCCATTTCACTTTAATTTTATTTTGTCTTAGGATGTACATCCAAATGAGGGAAGCAAGTGTACCGATTGGTAATAATAATGATCCCATGTCACTACCAATAATGTTTGCAAGATAGATTGTTTTTAGAGTGACTGGATCAAGTCCCATCTCAGTTAATGTAATGGTACCAATCATGAGAGCAGGGTGATTGTTAAAGATGTTAGAGAGGATAGAAACCAATCCGCCCATTGTAAAGCTCGCATAAAGAAGATGTTGGTTTACAATGGGTTCGCACCATTTTACCAGCAACTCTGTTAATCCTGCATTGTGCAAGCCGTAGATGATAACATACATAGAGAAAGCGAAGATTAGGATATGCCAAGGTGTCTTTTTTAAGATATCGACAGGATTTGTACGTAAATAGTACCATCTCCACACAAGAAGAATGAATGAACCCAGTACAGCTACAATTTCAATCGGTATGGATAGGAAGGAAGCGACGAAGAGAAGACAGCGCATAAGGAATACGAAAAGTAATACTTTTAACATGAATTTTGTCCGTTTTTGTTTTGTATCTACGGGATTTCTCCCTTTTAGAGGATGAAAGTTTTTTGTGAAGAAAATTTCTTCAATATCATAAGAGGAAACAGGTAATCTTTCTGGTAATTTTTTCTTTAACACAGTGTACATGAGCCATGACATAAATAGTAATCCTAGCGTTGCCGGAACAAACATCATTGCAGTGTGCATATAAAGTGTCATGTTTACGATATTTAATGCGATTAAGTTTACGATATTACTTACACCAATTGGTGCACTTGAAGCAGTAGCAATTAAAGCACCGCTTAGTAAATATGGGATTTGCTCATGTGGTTTTAATCGAAGGTTTTTAAGAAGTAAAATTAGAATTGGAGTCGTAATTAAGATACTGCCATCATTGTTAAATAGAAGTGTCATGAGGAAGCATAATAATTGAATGTACCAGTATAAACGGCGGCCGGAACCTTTTGCTAAGTTTGCCAGTTTTGCAGCCGACCAATGGAAAAAGCCGAAGCTTTCTAGTATAACCGCCATAACAATGGTTGCTAAGATCGTTATGGAGGCGCCTCCTATTTTACTAATAATATCCATGACGTCCGGTTTTGATACAAGCCCTGTAAGGAGAATGATACCGGCGCCAATTGCAGCGGGCCATGCTTCATTCAATCCACGTGGTCGCCAAAAGATGATAATCATGGTTAAGAAGAAGACGACGATAGTAACCAATATTTCTGTACTCATTGTTAGCCTACCTTTCTTTTTTACTTGAACAAATAGATGTAAGCTTGTCTCAAGTTTATACAGTAGTATATTCAAAGAAAGACAAGTAGAACTAGGTATGTATCTGAATCTAGTGAATATGTGTATTTGATGTTAAAAGGCAAATATAGATACGAGAGAGATAACTAGTGCTTTTTGATAGAGAGAAGTGCCTGCATAAATAAAAAATGAACAAATAATATAGAAACATTTTAAAGTGGGAGAAAGAGCATCTGCTCAAGCATAGAAGCGGTTTAACCCCATGCCCAGTTTAAAACAAAGAGTAGGTCACTTTTTTATGATCATAAAAAAAGAAGCTGGTCTCCAAACATCTCTATTTTCAGTAAATGTTTGGAGTAGCTTCTTTTTTAATTGCTATTTTTCTTTGAGGAATGTTCGATCTTTTAAGAATAAATTCCAGAAGAAAATAAAGCCCGGAAGTAAGATCGCGATGCCAATTGCATAGAGGATGAGCAGCGCATAGAATGTTTCTTTCGTTGTAAAGCTTGTAAATACGGTAACGTCCGGATAGATAATATACGGTAAATGTGCAACGCCATAAGCGTAACTTGCAAATGCATATTGTGCAACAACTGCTAACACAGCGATGCGAGGCCAGCCAAGTGAACCGTGTTTTTTGTTTGTCCACCAAAGGGAAGAATACCCGATTACAAATAAAATAATGGAGACTGTGAACCACGGAAACTGTTTAATTAATCCTTGCATGAGCCAATGGGTTTCTGGGTCCATAACAACAAGGGCGATGATGGCAGTAACGAGTGTTGCTGGGCCGAGTATGATGGCATTACGTCTGTAAATTCGATATGTATCTTCTGAGCGCTGTTCTCTCGCAAAATCAGCTAGAAACAGAGAGGATAAGAATAGCTCAGAAGTTAATCCGAACAACATATACCAATAGATTACAGGGCTTGATAGAAGTTTCCCATATAATAAAACTTCTTTTCCACCAGAGGTTGTAATATAGGCACCTTCTGTTACTGGCAAAACTGTAATTAATAAGGCAGGAATTAAGAGCCCAGTAATACCAGAAATGAGGCGCAGGACGTGTTCATATTTTGGTACAGAGTAAGCAAACACCATAAAGGTACTACGAATAGCAACGAGAACTAAAATTAATGTTACAGGAACGAACATGACTGTTGCGAGTGTAAAAGCTGCTTTCGGAAAGAAGCCAAGAAATGCGACAACGACAAAGACAAGAAATGTATTCGTGACTTCCCATGTTGGTGATAGATAACGATTGGCAAGCTTTCCGGCTAGCGTCGGGTGCTTCGCGTATACCATGCCCCAAAATCCAGCCCCAAAATCAATGGAACCTAAAATACTGTATACGAAGATAATGGCCCATAAGATGATAATCGCAATACTTTCCTCATGCACGAGGATCTCCTCCTTGCTGTCCTAGATCGTTTTTTAATGGATGTCTTCTAAAGAACGTTCGTAGTACGAAAATCGTTAAAGCGCCAAGACCGACATATAAGATGATGAATAAAATAAATAAGGGCCCGACGAAATCAGCCCGCGTAGCGGCATCCATTGTGCGCTGCATCCCATAAATCGTCCAAGGCTGACGGCCGCTACAACTGAAAACCCATCCAAATTCAATGCCAAGCATCATAATCGGTCCGCATGCAGCAGTAGCCCACAGAAGCCACTTTGGTAATTCTGTCCCTTTTTTTCGATAGATAAAGTACCAATATAAAAGAGCGATTGCTGCTACAGCAAAAGTGAATGCAGCTGTACCGACCATTAAATTAAAGAACGTATGTGTATAAAATGGTGGCCACGTTTCTTGTGGAAATTCATTTAATCCCTTTACAACGGTATTAGGATTAAATCCAACTAACATGCTTAGCATATTTGGGATTTCAAGGGCGTAGTTTAGCTCATGTGTTGCAGGATCAACAAACCCACCAATTGCAAGAGGAGCATGTGATGTTGTATGAAATAATGCTTCAGCCGCTGCTAATTTTTCCGGAGAATGTTCATGCAGGGCAATTGCTGATTCATGTCCAGAAAGCCACATTGTTGCACCTGTAATAAACGTGACGACGAGGCCTAAAAATAGTCCTTTTTTATGATAAGCAATTTCCCGTGGGCTTATATTTCGTTTTAATAATTTAAATCCAGCGATAGAAGCAATGACTGCTGCACCTGTTGCGTAAGCCGTAATGACCACGTGAAGGGAGCTTGTGAAAAAGCTTGGATTAAAGAATGCCTTCCACGGATCAACGTTAAAGACAGAGCCATCAGGGTTCATAGAAAAGCCTGCCGGTGTATTCATCCATGTGTTTGCTGAAGTAATTAACACGGCAGATGCCGTGGCACCAAGCATGACAAAAAAGAGTGAGATTAATCTCATGAATGGTGGTAATTTATCTGCTGCATATACGTAAATGGACATAAATAAAGCTTCTAAGAAGAATGCGAAAATCTCAATCTGGAATGGAACAGATATGACTTGACCGACAATTTTGGCGAAACCGGGCCAAAGAAGTGAAATTTGTACACCGACAATTGTTCCAGTAGGAATTGCTACACCAAGAAGGATGGCAAAAGCTTTTGTCCATCTTTTTGCCATAACAGCATAATCTGAATCCCTCTTCCAGTGATATAATATTTCGCTTATAAAAATCATTAAGGATAGTCCGATTCCAAGAGTTGCAAAAATAATGTGGAATGCTAATGATGATCCAAAGAAAGCCCGTGACAATGTAACAGTATCCATAACTCTACTCCTCTTCATTTTTGCCATTATTTTCTGATTGAACTGGAAAATTTATTCAAAAAACTGCCAAAAATATATATGTATTTTAAAAAGTGAGTATGATATTATAATTTTGAAATCTTTAGAAAAGATAAAAAATAGGGAAGGAATGTAATTGCATTTGTATTTCAGAACAAAATCTTTTATAATGCTTATACGAACGTTAGTTCTGTTCCTGAGGTTGAGACCAACAGAATGAAGAGGTTCATGTGAAACGGAGGGGGATCCTTGTATGTATCCTGAAGTCATTAGAAAAATGGCGTTTTCGAAAGAGCATAAAGATTTATTATTAAAGTTATACAATAAAGAAATTACACGGCGTGAATATGATCGCCTTGTGCAATTACTGTATCGTCCTGCGAAAGAGGCTAACTAACGTATGTAAAGAATAAAAAGTAAGGGCAATCTAAAGGATTGTCTTTTAAATGTTTCCGTATGTTCTGCCAAGATTACGGTTAGCCTTATTATAGAGGTGAGAAAACGTGCGGAAACATTTGTATATATGGGTGGCGTTAGTTTTATTTATGGTTTTAGGAGGGATTGTTTTTTGGGCTGCACTACAAGGGAATCGAACAGAATATTTTATTTTGAGACATATGATAAACGAGAATGGGACGCTCGCAACATATCGAATAGCTGATTCAGAGGAAGGAACGGACGAGGCAATCGGTCGTGAAGCATTATCAGAATCAGCAGGACTATGGCTACAATATACACTTGATATGGACAATCAATCATTGTTTGATGAACAAGTAAAGGTTATCCAAAATTATTTTATACATCCAGTCCATATTGTTTTATGGAAAATTTCTGAAACAGGAGAAAGACAAGCAGCTACGAACGCTCTCATTGATGATCTTCGCATTATCGAACAGCTATATCGTGCCTATGAAATGTATAAAGAAGAGCGGTATAAACATCTTGCGGATCAAGTGAGTGATGCTGTACTTCGTTATAATAAGAGAGGAAACATCTATGTTGATTATTATGATGCGGATAAGGAGATGCAACACAATATATTAACGACATCCTACATAAATCCAAGTGCATTCTCTTATATGAAAAAGTACGGAAAAATTTCAGAAACGCAATATCAAGGAGTTATTCAATTTTTAGCGGATTATCCGAGGCGCGGCTGGGCATTCCCGAAAGAATATAAAGCAGATGGCACGTTCACATATGAAAAACAGGTGAATCTGATTGATCAATCGTATGTTGCTTATCATCGGAGTTTAGGCGGCATTGCTTCGGAAGCCTATTTAGATTTTATCAAAAAAGCATTCCATAAAGATGGAAAGCTATACGGTCGTTATGATTTAGATACAGGAAAACCAGTAGTAGATTTTGAATCACCAGCGGCATATGGGCTAACCATTCTATATGTGTTGCAAACGGGAGATATAAAGTTTGCTAAGGAATTATACAATCGGATGAGTGAATTTCGGAATGACAACGTATTTAGCAGGTTTTATGGTGGATATGTAGTTGGGAAAGAGGACAACACGCATATTTTTGATAACGTGTTGCCGCTATTAGCTGAGACGGAATTGAAAATGGATAAGAAGTAAAAGGATGATAGTGGCTCCTGCAGTTATTGTAGATGGCCTTGTTATATTAGAAGAAAGAAAAATCAACAGGTTTCTGGACAAGAAGAAGCTGCCTCTTTGCGGAGGCAGCTTCTTCTTATTTTTTACTTCTTACTAACGATAGTAAAGGTATAAGTGTAGGCCATTTTAATACAGGCGTGGGAGAAGGTCCTGTAATCCATGTATGGAATGGAACCGTGCTACATATAACCATTGTGATGATAGAAAATGTTACCGTCAAAAGAAATAGTGATAGACTATATAGAATTGTATTTGCTTGTAATGTAAATAGAGATAGTAATTTCGTAATTAGCTGTAAAAAGAAAAAGTGCGCTAAATAGGCCCCGTACGTGTAGTTTCCGATAAAACGTAATGTTTTATATAACAAACCTCGTCGCTGTACAATCATGATAGATAGTACGTATAATATTAAAATTTCACATACAATGTACAGAAACATGGATGGCTTTAAATAGGTAGATACAGTAAGGTGAATGGAATCTACACCATAAAAGCTAAATAGTTCATAGTTAATGAATAAGAATAGAATAAAAAATAAGATTGTTATGAGCGGTATATGTTTCATTACAAATAAACGCCAAGCTTGAAGTGCTACAGCTGCGATTCCTCCCATGACAAAGTAAAATGAATAAAAGAAGAAGGATCGATCTGTATAATGCAAAACAGTTGATCTAGTTAAGACTTCACCGTTAAAAATATAATGAGAAGAATACCACATTAAGAGAAAATACATGCTAGCGAAAACGGCCATGTACCGGTATATATCTTGCTGATTGTGTGTTCGCTTTTGAAACCAATAGAACAATCCGCATAGCAGTGGGAACAACAAATGAATTTGGAACATCATGATGACGTACCAAAGATGGGGTGCGGCTGTTCCGAGAAATAGGCTTTTTATTCCGCTTTGCACTGTAACGACTTGATTTGTTGTAAATAGGTATACGACGGACCAGAAGAAATAAGGAGCAAGTAAGTGTGTTGTTTTTTCATAGAGGTATTCTGTATAAACCATTTGTTTTGTGTATTGCCGAATTAAATGGAATCCAACAATGAAGATGAATGCTGGTGCTGAAAATTTTGCGAGATTAAATAGCATTCCCATAATAAGAGATTGTTCTAGTAGAATATGTCCTTGATTCATTGTATATAGTAAGGAACTTTGCAAAACAACAGCAAGAAATGCTATGCTTTGCAAAACTTTAAATTCCGGGGCGTTTTGTGTCATAGTTTCCATCTCCTTTTCCATACATGATTATAGTACGAAGGAAGAGAAAGCGCTGTGGAAACTTTGTGAAAGTTATAACAAATTTGTGGCAAATAAAGTGTTATTTTATTTGGAGGTAATTGTAAGGAAGTGTTCGGGTATCCAGTTAGTGCAACATTTAATATAATGTCTTTAATAGGTTTTATTGGAATCGCTTACAGGTTTGAGAAACAACATAAAGTGGATGTATTAGTAGTATTCATTATTGTCCATGTGGAATTCATGACGAGCCATGGTGGGCGGTGTCATGAGTTCAATTTAATTATCACGAATGGATTAAAACCTGCAGCGTTTTTCAAGCAAAGAAAGATATAACAAATATGATAATTATGAATCTGTGCAGAAAGTTTTGGGGCTACGATGGTATTCTTTATTTACCATTTTTGAGAGTGTAGGATAAGCAAAAAGTAGCGTAAGAAAAAGGGGAGTAAAGAGATAAAATGGATACATTAGAGACACAAGCTTTTCATTTAATTTTACATGGAGGAAATGCGAGAAGCAGTGCGATGGAAGCGATTGATTATGCAAAGCGAGGAAAGTTTGAAGAGGCGGACGCTAAACTACAGGATGCGCTTCAAGAATTACAAGAAGCGCATCGTTTGCAAACAGATTTGATACAGAGGGAAGCTGCGGGGGGAAAGACGGAGATCACCCTGCTCATGGTTCATGCACAAGACCATTTAATGAATGCTATAACGGTGAAGGAATTAGCGAGTGAATTTGTAGGATTATATAAGAAAATGTTAGCGAAAGAATGAGGCCTTGCTTATGCAAGGTCTTTTTTTATGTACGAAAAAGTGTCAGTTATGTCGAGGGTGATACCACTTATGTAGCAATCTATTTATTTTTTCCAAATATATGTAACAATAAAAGTGTAAGGGAGGTGGAGGTAGTGAAGATTCACCTTGAATTAGATCCATCACAAGATGAAATAGAGATTATTGTAAAGACAAAAGAAGTAACAGACGAAGTTCAGCATCTTTTAAAAAGGATAGAAGGTGGAGGTGTGAAGCAAATTGTTGGAATTTCGGAACAGCAATATTATTTGTTAGAACCGAAAGATATTTATTGGTTTTATGCAGAGGGTCGAAAGATAATGGCGCAAACGACGAAAGGAAGTCTTGAAGTGAAATCACGTTTGTATGAGTTAGAAACAAAATTACAGGGTGATCGCTTTGTGAGATTCTCAAAGTCTACATTAGCTAACTTGCAGTATGTAACAAGTTTTGAAATGTCTTTTAGTGGCAGTATGTGTGCACACTTTTCAAATGGAATGAAAGAGTATGTTTCAAGAAAATATGTGCCGCTTATTAAAGAAGCATTGAATATAGGAGGAGGTTAGAGATATATGATGATTACATTGTTTGATAGAATAGGCGCTAAAGTGATTGCAGGAATGGCGATGGCGATGGTGTATAGCTTATTGTTTTTAGGAATCGGTTATGCAAATGGAATGGATGTATTAGAGACAAAGACATTACTTACCCACCTTGTAACAGCAAATATTGTAGGGATGATCTTTTCGTTTGCTTCCTTTGTGTTTGAGAGAGAAGAATGGAGCATTTTGAAGCAAACGATGATTCACTTTATCATTTTACTAGGAACATTCTTACCGATTGCAATTTGGATTGGTTGGGTTCCAAGTCAACTTGTTCCCATTCTGATTTGCATAGGTAGCTTTATCGTTATTTACTTCATTATCTGGTTTACGATGACAATGTATTGGAAGAAAAAAATTGAGGGATTGAATAGTGGATTGAAGTAGGTTTACAGGAGGTTAATTCTTTATTGTAGGTTTTCGAATCGCCAATATTTGAATGATAGATGGGTGTGGACCATCAGTGGATTATCACTGATGGTCCTGTTATTGTAGCGTAACCTCCTTTTAGTAGAAGAATAAAAATAAGAATTAGCTCATATTCGTTATTTCTCCTATACCTCGAAGCAATTTTTTTATATAAAATCGCTTCGGTTTTAAAATGTCTAATATATAGTTAATCGCTTTTTGTGGATCAACGGCTGTACCGCATGTATAATAGGCGATTGCTGCGAAGCCCTTTTCTGGATATGTGTGAATAGAGATGTGGCTCTCTGCTAGTAGAATTAATATAGTAACGCCATATGGGTGAAATATTTTTTCGCTTACAGATAGAACAGTAGCACCACATATAACAGATGCAGTTATTAAATGTTGTTCTAAAAATTCACAAGCATTTAATAGAGAAAAAATCTATTTTCTACAAATCTACAATTATATGTCTGCCGAATGTGGCATGTTCCATACTTCTTGTATAAAAAATGTTTTATCTTATTTTATGTAAAGAAATAGAAGTTAGATTGGACAATCTATTCTTTTGGAATATGAAACACTAGTTTATTACAAAGTGAAAAGCCAATATAAAATTTATTTGTAAAAATATTTTATTTTTTGTTTTCCCACACGACTAGACAACTAAACACTAATCTATTTTCATACAGATATGTGTTAAAAGCGTGTTGTTTTATAACACACTACCGATATTTTAAATAACACACTTTTTGAAAGCGATAACACACAATAAAAAACACTTAGGAGAATGTTGATTTTAGGCAGTTTGAAAAGTTGGCACGGCAATTGCAATAATAAAAGGTGTAAAGAAAGAAAAATAAATAACAAAAATAGTTTACATGCATAGGGGGACTTATTAATGAATATTTTACTTTGTTGTTCAGCAGGAATGTCTACAAGCTTACTAGTTACAAAAATGGAAGAGGCTGCAAAAGCTCGCGGTCTAGAAGGAAAGATCTGGGCTGTATCTGGGGATGCAGTAAAAAACAACATTGATGAAGCAGATGTATTATTACTAGGACCACAAGTTCGTTATATGCTCTCTTCAATGAAAGCGCTTGCTGATGAGAGGAATGTTGGTATCGACGTTATCAATCCAATGCACTACGGCATGATGAATGGAGAGGCAGTTTTAGATCACGCATTAACACTTAAAAAATAATTAGGGGGGAAGAAAGAATGCAAAAGTTTATTGCATTTATGGAAAAGTATATTGTTCCAGTCGCTGGTAAAATCGGATCACAACGTCATTTAGCTGCGATCCGTGATGGATTTATTGCAGTTATGCCGCTTATCTTAGTTGGTGCCCTAGCGTCGCTTGTTAATGGCTTTCCATCTGAAGCTTTTCAAAGTTTCATGAAAGGTTTGTTTGGTGAAACGTGGAAGCAGATAGGCGGAGGAATGTGGACTGGTTCTTTCGCAATTTTAGCATTAATTATAGCATTTACAACAAGTTACAACTTAGCAAAATCTTACGGTGTTGATGGATTGTCTGCAGGTATTATTTCATTTGGTGCGTTAATTATTCTTACACCAACAACACCAAAAGAGGGCGGATTAAATTTAGTTTGGACAGGAGCACAAGGTTTATTCGTAGCAATCATTGTAGCACTTCTTGTTACGGAAGCATTCCGTTTCTTTGTACAAAGAGAGATTACTTTCAAAATGCCAGATGGAGTACCACCAGCTGTTCTTCGCTCTTTTGCAGCGTTAGTTCCAGCATTTGTGATTTTGACAGTAGTTGCAGGTATTCAATTAGCTGTGAAATTAGCAGGTACAAGTGTTCATGAATTTATCTTTAATACAATTCAATTACCATTACAAGGTTTAGCGGGTACATTACCAAGTGCAATTGTTATTGTAATTCTTGTTCATCTTCTTTGGTTCTTTGGTTTACACGGTCCAAACATCGTTGGTGGTATCATCGAGCCGTTATACTTACCAGCGTTAGAAAAAAATATAAAATTATTCCAAGATGGTGTGTCTGCATTTGATGTTCCAAACATTATTACCAAGCCATTCTTTGATACATTCGTATATCTTGGTGGTTCTGGTGCAACATTAGCATTCTTAGTAGTTGTATTAATTGTAGCGAAAAGCGCACAAATGCGTGGCGTATCCCGATTATCAATTGGACCAGGTGCATTTAACATTAATGAACCAGTAATCTTTGGTACACCGATTATTTTAAACCCAATTTTATTTATTCCATTTATTGTGACACCAATTGTATTAGTAATTACTTCTTATACAGCGATTTCTTTAGGAATGGTGCCCAAAACAGTTGCGATGATTCCGTGGGCAACACCACCAATTATTAGTGGTTACCTTGTAACGGGTGGACATATTTCAGGTGCAATTCTCCAGTTACTCAACTTTGTAATTGCAATGGTAATTTACTATCCATTCGTTGTATTATGTGACCGTTCTATTGTTAAAACTGAAAAAGCTGCAGCACAAGGAAACGATCAATCTGTACCTATGTAATACATGATTGTTCTCACGGGCGGTGCTAGATCGTGAGGACAATACCTTTATATCATGTTCAGAAAGATGGCACATATCTGGAAGAATACTAAAAATATACAACTAAAATAATAGTTTAATTTTAATAGACGCGTTCAAACTGAGGGGGTATTTCAATCGATTGAACTTTACCCCGCATTAAAGGGGAGTAAGCCTCCTACCTGAAAATTCGGTAAAAGCAAAGAAGTTAGGTGGAGACAACTACCTGTAAATGCCCGATTGGCGAGGGCTAATAATCAGTGGGAAAAAGCCCCTGCTGATTAAAGTTTCACTTTATAGAGAGGGCGGTATTTATGATGACTACAGCAGAACAAATTCCATTCCAATTAATTTTACACAGCGGTAACGCAAGAAGTTATGCGATGGAGGCACTGCAATATGCGAAACAGGGGAGATTGTTAGAAGCAGATGAAGCGATGGCAAAAGCGAAAGAAGCCATTAATGAAGCACATCATTTCCAAACAGAGCTTATACAATCAGAAGCAAGAGGAGAAAAAACAGAAATTAGTGTTCTTTTAATTCATGCACAAGACCATTTAATGAATTCAATGACTGTAAAAGAATTAGCAGCAGAATTTATTGACCTTTATAAAAAACTTGATGCGAAAGGAGAATAAGGTATGAGCGGAATTAAAATTGCTACAATCGGCGGTGGTCTAGTTATACACCAGAGTTAATTGAAGGATTTATTAAGCGCTATGATGAGCTTCCAGTTCGCGAAATTTGGCTCGTTGATATTGAAGAAGGAAAAGAAAAGTTAGAGATCGTTGGGAATTTAGCGAAACGTATGGTGAAAAAAGCTGGTCTACCAATTGATATTCACTTAACACTTGATCGCCGCGCTGCACTTAAGGATGCTGACTTTGTAACAACACAGCTTCGCGTTGGTTTATTAGAGGCACGTACGAAAGATGAGGCGATTCCATTAAAATATGATGTAATCGGTCAAGAAACGAATGGACCAGGTGGATTATTCAAAGCATTGAGAACGATTCCGGTTATTTTAGATATTTGTAAAGACATGGAAGAGCTTTGTCCAGATGCTTGGCTCATTAATTTCACAAATCCAGCTGGCATGGTAACAGAGGCTGTACTTCGTTATACAAGCATTCAAAAAGTAGTGGGATTATGTAATGTTCCAATTGGTATTCGTATGGGGCTTGCAAGGTTGCTTGAAGTAGATGCAAGCCGCGTTCATGTTGACTTTGCCGGCTTAAATCATATGGTCTACGGATTAAATGTGTATTTAGATGGAGTAAGTGTGATGGATCAAGTAATAGAACTTGTAACAGACCCAGAAAAGCAAATTACGATGGAAAACATCGCTGCGCTAGATTGGGAGCCAGAGTTCATCCGCGCTCTGCGTGCAATTCCATGTCCATACCATCGTTACTATTATAAAACACGTGAAATGCTAGAAGAAGAAAAACAAGCTTCTATTAAAAAAGGAACACGTGCAGAAGTGGTGAAACAATTAGAAGACGATTTATTCGAGTTATATAAAGATCCGAATTTAGATATTAAGCCACCGCAGTTAGAAAAACGCGGAGGGGCGTATTACAGTGATGCAGCATGTAGCTTAATTACATCCATTTATAATAATAAAGGTGATATTCAACCTGTTAATACAAGAAATAACGGTACAATTGCAAGCTTGCCACATGATTCAGTTGTTGAAGTGAACTGTACCATTACAAAAGATGGTCCGAAGCCGATTGCGGTAGGAGACTTACCGGTTTCTGTTTGCGGTTTAGTTCAGCAAATCAAATCATTTGAGCGCACATCAATTGAAGCTGCTGTTACAGGGGATTATCATAAAGCGCTGCTAGCTATGACAATTAATCCACTTGTACCATCAGATAAAGTAGCAAAACAAATTTTAGATGAAATGTTGGAAGCACATAAAGACTATCTTCCGCAGTTCTTCACAAAAGTAGAGAAATAAAAAGCGGCGCTGACAAGGCACGCTTTTTTCATTTTATGTAATGGAACGCGTGAAGGAACTACGGGTTTTAACGGAAAGTGAGTTGCCAGAGGGGATAGAACTTGTGAGATTTTAAAAAAGACGGTTTATTAAGACCGTCTTTTTGTATGGCTAGATAATAGAAAGAATATAGCCACTAACGGCGCCAAGAAGAACTATGATCCATGGTGGTGCTTTCCAAAATGCTAATAGACAAAATAGGAGAGAGGCGATGACAAAGTCAGGCGTACTTATGATGGAGCTTGTCCAAATTGGATTGTAAAAAGCAGCTAGTAAAATGCCAACAACAGCAGCATTAATACCAAGGAGTGCGCCTTGTACATAAGACAAGCGTCTAACTTGATCCCAAAATGGCAGTACACCAATGACAAGCAAGAATGCAGGAAGAAAGATAGCAATTGTTGCAAGAATGGCTCCTAGCGTTCCATCCAGCACAGCTCCTATGTAAGATGCAAATGTAAAAAGAGGACCTGGAACGGCTTGTGTTAGACCGTATCCTGCTAGAAACTGTTCTTTTGTCATCATGCCATTTAGTACAAATTCATTTTCAAGAAGAGGAAGAACGACATGTCCCCCGCCAAACACGAGTGAGCCGGAGCGATAGAAACTATCAAACATGGCAATCCAGTGTGAAAATGGTCGTAAGATGGGTAACAAGAATAATAAACTAAGGAATAGTAAAAGGCACAAGATGGCTGTTATACGTGAAATAGGAATATGTATTTTGCTAGCAGGTGGAACTTCATACTTACGATATAAGAGCCAACCGATAAAACCAGCAAGTAGAATAAGTGCAACTTGTGTCCATGTACTTGGAAATAATAATGCGATTGCAGCAGTGATGATTGCAATGGTTGCTCGGTTTCGATCCGGTGTTAATTTCTGAGCCATTCCCCATATTGCATGGGCGACAATTGCTACTGCTACAAGCTTTAAACCATGAATCCAGCCAGCATCCGTCACATGAAATTGCTGGAGCAGTGAAGCAAAAAAGACAAGTACAAGAACGGATGGGAGTGTAAATCCAGTCCAAGCGGCTATAGCTCCAAGGAGTCCTCCGCGTGATAAACCGATGCCAATTCCAACTTGACTGCTTGCAGGGCCAGGAAGGAATTGACAGAGTGCTACTAAATCGCCATAGCTTCGCTCATCCATCCATTTTCGCTTTTGTACGTATTCGTGATGGAAGTACCCAAGATGAGCTACAGGACCTCCGAAAGAGGTAAGACCTAGTTTAAGTGATACGAGAAAGATTTCTATTATCGTTTTCAAGGTGGCCTCCTAAAGAAATTTCAAGTCTATGTGCATTATACAAGGAGGACCTAAGCAAAGGGAATGGCTATGATGTAATGTTTTTGTAAAGATTTCTTGAGTGGAATAATCCTCATGAAAAAGCGCCTCTGAAAAAGTCATAATTAATCGTGTCCCAGCAATAAATTAGTTAAAGAGATGCCAGCTATTCAAATTGAAATTTATATAAGGAGAATGTTGCTCGTATGACAAAACATTTTGTTGCTAAGCTAAAAGGTGGTAATGAATTACCTCCTGTAGAAACAAAGGCTTATGGGGTAGCTGAACTTATTTTCAATAGCAATTTTACAAAACTACATTATAGGATCATATTGAAGAATATTGAGAAGATAACATCTTGCCAAATTCACTTAGGCAAAGGGAATCAGACAGGACCAGTGGTAATGTTTTTATATGGACCTGTGAAGCATGGAATTAGTGTAAATGAAGGAACGATAACAGGTATGGTGTCCACTGAAGATCTAGAAGGGCCTTTGCAAGGGAAGACGTTCGAAAATCTTGTGCAGGCAATCGAAGAAATGAATGCATATGTAAATGTTCATACAAGAGCATATGCAAGAGGAGAAATACGTGGAAAGATAAAGGGGTATAGCCGATCGATAAGCCGTTAAGTAAATATGCCCATGAATGTTAACATTCATGGGCATATTTACTTTATTCTTTTTTTTCTGGTTGATTCTTTATGAAGAAGTCCATTACATAAAATACTTCATCATCTGGAATTTGTACGTCAAACGTATTTTCAATCGGTTGCAGCGTTTTTTTTACTTTCATATACATCCAGTATTCATCTTGTCTACGTGCTTCTTTGTCAGGGTAAGGGAGGAGTTTTTCTCCCTTTTGCAGCCGATCAATCATACAGCTCATATGCAAAATAACTCCCATTAAACTATCAGGGTTTAACTGTAAAGAGATGAGCTCTTGAATTGTATTGAGCGCGTACCGTATTGTTTTAATCATCAGTGCTCCATCTTCGCGTTGCATTTGTTGCCCGAGAATATCAGCCATTTTTGCATATGTTTCTTCATACGTAATTAATTCTTGAATCGGTTGAATGGCTTTGTAGTTTATAATATCTTGGAAATGATAAGTTAAACATGGTACTTGTACATCAAAGTTTGTAACAATACAAATCATATTGCGTTCTTTCTTTATATTTTCGATCATTTTTGTTAAATCTTTTTCATGAACGATACTAATCGGAATAATTTCTATTAAATCCTTATCGAATCGCAAATAGTTTTCAAGCATTTTTTGAATGGCCAGTGCGCTTCCTTCTCCTGTTAAACAAGCTGTTAAAATGACTGATTTCATTGGAGCGAGTGGCTTTTTCTTTTCTTCTTGTACGTTCAAGTAAAACGGTGTTAAATTTTTCACGGTTTCATATAACGTATCTAATGAGTAACCGAGCTGGGCTTTTCGCGCTGCTTCGAGTACGTGCGGCGTACTTGTCATCGAGAGAACGCGTACAGGGATATGGAATTCCGTCTCTAGTATATCTCCGATATAAGCAAGTGACCCCATATCGACAAGTAAGAGAAGTCCATTTATATGTCCTAGTGTTTTCATGTACATTTTTACTCGTTCTAAGAAATCTTTCGGCGATTCATGAAGGGGCATATCAATTCCTGTTACTTCATCGATACCGAGAAGTTCATTGGATACATTTGCCATTTCTGTTGCGATACCATTGCCATGAGCCAAAATTAATACTTTTACTTCTGTTTGGGAAGCTGGGATGGGATCAACAACAAAAAACATCGTTAAGAATCCAGCTTCATCAATCGGCATCGTTATTTGTAATTCTTCTTCTAACAGCTGGATACATTGCATGGCAACGGAGAAAGCTTCTTTATATTTCGTACGAATTTGATTCAGCTGTGGGTGATGAATTTGTTTCCCGCCTTGTAAACGTTGTAAAGTTGTCTGTACATGTAAACTTAAAGCGAGAAAGACTTTTTCATCGAATGTCTTAGATAAATGTTTTTCTGCTAGTTCAGCGATTTTTTCGCAAACAGAAACAATATTACGATCGACGATTTTAAAGACGTTTTCATGATTTGTCTTTTTGGACATTTGATTAAAATAATGAACGAAAAAGCTTTGGATATCATTGTCTATTAATAATTCTAATTCTTCTTCTTCAATCCCGCGTGCTTGGAGTTCTTCATATTTATGATCGATGTAATCATAAATGGAAGAGCGTGTATCTTCTGTTTTATGTCTACTCCATCCTTCGTCACTCGTAAACACAAAAGTTTCGTTTGGTACTTGATACAGATGGCGACTTTTTCTTTCGATAAATAAGCCTTCCTTCATGTACCATGGTAAGTCAGTGCTAGAAACACGTACAGAATCTCTCTTTTTTGTTACGAAATCAGAATAGGCTTTTGCGCAGGCGATTTGTACATCGGTTTTTAATTGTCCGATATTGTTTGGACATTGATAAAAGACGAATGCGCGCATTGTATTTGGGCTGACATGAATTTCTTTTCGTAGGCGAATCGCTTCATTTGTAAAAAAGAGCTGCAATAGTGAAAAGCGTTCCTGATGTGTTCGTTCACGAAGTGGTGGAAGCGTTACGGTCATTGGAATTCGCCGTGTAAATGTTTTCAGTAAAAACGAGTTTGGTTCTTCTGTTGTTGCGGTAATAATTAATACTTGTGCTCGGCGCTCGTTCTCTGTTTCTCCAAGGCGACGATACACACCCCGGTCAATAAATGTGAATAGCATTTCTTGTCCTTCTGGCGGAAGGCGGTGTATTTCATCTAGAAAGAGAATGCCTTCATGAGCTTTTTCAATTAATCCCTTTTGGTCACTTGCACCAGTGTAAGCACCTCTCTTTATCCCGAAAAGCTGCCCAAGTAAGAGCTGTGGATTATTTGCGTAGTCCGCACAGTTAAAGACGATAAACGGTGCATCTTTTGGGAGCCGATTAACTTCAATTGCGTATTCATGCATTAAAGAGGCAAACATAGATTTCCCGACACCTGTTTCTCCAAGTAGTAATGTATGCATACCATTTGGCGGATAGAGTACAGCGGCCTTTGCTTTTTCAATCGCAATTTTGAGGCTTGTGTTCTCTTTTGCAAAGGTATCGAGTGAAGTGTCATTTTCTGAATGCGTTTCCATATGAGAGTTAACTCCTAAATAAAAACGGACAGGGCGTGTCCCTGTTTTAGATAAACGACCCTCTTTCACCAGCTTATTTAAATCGCTGCTTACATTTGCACGGTCTAGCTGTAGAAAGGTAGCGAGTTCAGATGCTGTTACACCTTCTGAGTAATTCCCTTTCTTTATTACATTATAAATGAGGTCCATTCGTTTCATTTTTCTTCACCTCGAAACTTCGTCGCTATTTAAAATTTTACACAAAAATAGGAAGTGTGGGAAGAGAAAAAGACGAAACAGCCCTAGTATATATACTAAAGCTGTTACAATCTTGTGTCCTTCCAAAAGTTAACTTCTAAATGTGAGGAAGGATTATAAGGAAGAAGTGTGTACCCTTTTGCTTTGAGGTAATCAATTACCTTTGGAAGAATTTGTACGGTAACGCTAGAATCATGCATTAAAATAACTTCAACTTGTTCATCGTTTTGGTTCATAACACGCTCTAGTACAGCCGAAGGATTATGATAACTTTTCCAGTCATATGTATCGATTGTCCAATCCCACATTTTATACTGAGCAGAAACAAGCGCATCACGATAATTCTTTTTTAAATAAGGCATACTACCATATGGAACGCGAACAAGGTGTGTATCCAAGTTTGCGGTGCGACGGACAATTGAGCGGGTCTGTTCCATTTCAGTAATTAAAGTGGATGGATCACCAGTATATAGACGTTTTACGTCATGGGACATGCTATGAAGACCGATATAATGACCTTCTTGTATGAAACGTTTCATTATTTGGGGGTAATGTGAAGCCTTGCTACCAATTACAAAGAAGGTTGCTTTTCCTTGTTTTTGTTTTAAGATGTTTAAAATTTGTGATGTGTACTTGTTTGGTCCATCATCAAATGTTAAGTATGCAATTTTGGACGGAAGAGCCGTGTCCTGAGCCGGAGATTGATGTATAAGTGGGGAGTTAGCGGCTGCTTCAGTATAAGATATCGAACATGTAGTAATACTCAAAAATATAATAATACATAGAAACATTTGCTTTATCATTATACTCACCCTCAATCTAACAGTCGTGAAGAAGGAATTAAGATTATATTCTCATGATTCCCTTTATATGTATATCTTGCTCCAATAGAAGAACTCTCAAACAAACTATATTTTGGAAATAAAAATAGCACTCTTTCTTAAAAAGAAAGAGTGCTATTTGAATATTCTTTGCTAGTAAAGACGATACTATAATTAGTCTTCGCGTTTTTTCACTTTTTTATAGAAGGAAATAATTGGTTTATAACGCTCGTGCACAAGACCAATTACTTCTGCTATGAGTTCAGTAAAGAAGATTAAAGCGAACAGAAGGATAATGGATAACCATAATGTTGCGCTAGTGAATATAATTGCATTTACGCTAAAGAAAATGCCGAATGCATAAATGATAAGTACCGTTGTACGATGAGAGAAGCCCATTGCTAACAGCCGATGATGTAAATGTGATTTATCTGGTGCAGAAATTGGCTTTTTGTTTACAACACGTCGAATAATTGCAAAGGTTGTATCGAACACTGGTACACCTAAAATAATAATTGGAACAACGAAGCTGAATAACGTTACGCTTTTGTACAATCCAAGTAAGGATATAACAGAAATACAGTATCCTAAAAACAGTGCACCTGTATCTCCCATGAAAATTTTTGCTGGATGGAAGTTATAGAATAAAAACCCAAGTGTACTTGCAAGTGCAATAAGTGCTAATGGTAGAATAATGACAGCACCAGTACCAATCGGACTAGTAAAGGCCATATATGCTAACGTTGCAAGAACGATGGATGAAATACCAGCGGATAATCCATCTAATCCATCAATTAAGTTAATGGCGTTTGTAATACCGACAATCCAGAATATTGTAATTGGATATGCAAGTAGACCAAGCTCAGTATCTCCTAGGAATGGAATGTATAACACCTGAACTAATAATCCACTTTTTACGATGAATGCGGCAACTACTAGTTGTCCACCGAACTTTACTTTTGCCGATAATTCATACATGTCATCTAAAATACCGATAATGACAATGATGACAGCCCCTAAACTAATGGATAGCATTCTTTGTTCATATAATCCACTAACAATGAATCCTACAGCTACACCAATGAAAATTGCCAGTCCACCTAGGCGAGGCATAATTTTTTGGTGTACTTTACGTGCGTTTGGCTTATCAGTTGCTCCGATCTTAAATGCTAATTTGATGACGAAAGGAGTAACGACTAATACGGTAATGAAAGATGCCAAAACTGCATAAATCACTTGTGAGTCCATTAATACCCCACCTTTTATATTTTAACGTAGTTTTTTAATAATTATCTGAAAATTAAGATGTTTATTTGCAGGCTCATAACATATGGTATCACAAAAAGATTAGAATTCAATCTTTTTTCTCGTTCAACGTAATTGGAAACAGATAAAAATATGACAAATTTATGATAAATATAATGTCCCACAAGAAGGTTACAATATATCGTATCATTTAGTATAGCTTATAACATTTACATACGATACGATGTGGCCGATAATGAATCTCTTTACTATAAGTGTTGCACGTTCAAACATGTACGTTTCGTGTTAAAATATGGAACTGTTCAATGTGTTGATAATGGAACAGTTTGTAAACAAATATGTTCAAATGTAATGATGGTATTTTACAAAATCTTAAAAAATGAAAGAGAAGACGTCTCATATAATAAGGGGTGAGAGATGGCATGTTATCTCTTCTGTATATTCCATGTCTTAATACAGAGGAAAAGAAACTCTTAAAGGGATTGTCCTATATTCATTCTTCGTATGAAAGGGGGAAGCACAAAAATACCTAAAATATAATGTTAGGTAGTGTGTGCGGAACATCTAATGAAAATTACAGTGATAGGTACTGGATATGTTGGATTAATTACTGGAGTAGGATTAGCCACATTAGGTCATTCAGTTACTTGTTTTGATATAGATCAAGGAAAAATAGCACGAATGAAGCAAGGAGAAATGCCAATTTATGAACCAGGTTTAGGACAATTAGTCAATGCAGCTGTCCAAGAAAAAAGACTAGTATTTACATCAAGTCAAGCAGAGGCATTTAAACATGTAGATTTTATATTTGTAGCAGTGGGAACACCTTCTTTACCGGATGGGACGGCAGATTTAACATATATTCGTAATAGTTGTTATGAAATTGGGATATATGCAAATTCAGATGTAATTGTGGTTACCAAAAGTACGGTTCCTGTAGGTACGAACGATCAAATGAAGGAATGGATTCAGGAGAAGTTACAAGGACGGCATATCATACATATGGTATCCAATCCAGAGTTTTTACGTGAAGGATCGGGTATACATGACTTTTTCCATGGTGATCGTATTGTCATAGGAGCTGAAACAGAAGAAATCGCACAGAAAGTAGAGGGGTTATACAGCAAGCTACGAATGGAAACGTTTGTTACAGATACCCGCAGTGCTGAGATGATTAAATATGCCTCCAATGCTTTTTTAGCTACGAAAATTAGCTTCATCAATGAAATTTCTAATATATGTGAAAAAGTGGGCGCAGATGTGTTAGAAGTAGCAGGTGGCATGGGAATAGATCGACGAATCGGTCCACATTTCTTACAGGCAGGTATCGGTTATGGAGGTTCATGTTTCCCAAAAGATACGGATGCTCTTGTTCAAATCGCAGGTAATGTTGCGCATGATTTTAGGCTACTCAAAGCGGTAATTGAAGTGAATAATAAACAACAGATGTTGCTTGTTCGGAAAGCTAGAAGTGTAATGAACATGAGGGGAAAGAAGGTTGCGGTATTAGGAGTGGCCTTTAAGCCAAATACAGATGATATTAGGGAAGCGCCGTCTCTTCTCATTATAAAAGAGTTATTAGAGATGGAAGCAAATGTAATTGTATATGACCCGCAAGCTCTATTGCATGTACAACAGTTGTTTGGAGACGAAATAAAATATACAACCAATTTAGATGAGGCAATTACAGAAGGAGATGCAGCGTTTATTGTAACCGAATGGGAATGCATACGAACGTATCCATTAGAGAAGTATGTGAAGCTTATGCGTGAACCTATTTTATTTGATGGTAGAAATTGTTATACTGGGAAAGATGTTGAAAAGCATAGAATGGATTACTATTCTGTTGGCAGAAAAAGTATTTGTAATAGGAAAGTTTCTACGGTCTATTAAGAAGGTTCTCTTTTGTCCTTGTATACTCTCCTATATAATGGTGGGTGTAACAATACTATATAAATCCATGTTGAGAAGCTGTATCTAAATAGCGGCTATGAAAATAAAAGGAGATCTTCGCTCGTTTTCTCCTTTTGTTTTACTTGGCGTGGAGCTAAAAGAAGATTTGACCGTTTCTATGCATAGCTGGACGCGCTCTCCCACTCAAAAGGAGAGATTTTATGTTAGCTTTTCGTAGATTGTAATTAGTGAAAGAAAAGAGGCAGTGAAATGACTAAACGTTTAAAAGTGATGACAATTTTTGGAACACGTCCGGAAGCGATTAAAATGGCACCTCTTGTATTAGAATTGCAAAAACATCCTGAGCAAATTGAATCAATTGTGACAGTGACAGCGCAACATCGCCAAATGCTAGATCAAGTATTGGATATTTTCGGTATTAAACCAGATTTTGATTTAAATATCATGAAAGACCGTCAAACATTAATTGATATTACAACACGTGGTTTAGAGGGTCTAGATAAAGTAATGAAGGAAGCAAAGCCGCATATCGTTCTTGTACATGGTGATACAACAACTACTTTTATTGCAAGTCTTGCTGCTTTCTATAATCAAATTCCAATCGGTCATGTTGAAGCTGGACTTCGCACATGGGATAAATATTCTCCATACCCGGAAGAAATGAACCGTCAATTAACAGGTGTAATGGCAGATCTTCATTTCTCTCCTACAGCAAAATCAGCAACGAACTTGCAACAAGAGAATAAAGATGAAGCACGTATTTTCGTAACAGGAAATACAGCAATTGATGCGCTAAAAACGACAGTAAAAGAAGAATATAGTCATCCAGTACTTGAGAAGCTTGGAAATGACCGACTTGTACTTATGACGGCGCATCGTCGTGAAAATTTAGGGGAACCAATGCGTAATATGTTCCGTGCAATTAAACGCCTTGTTGACAAGTATGAAGATGTACAAGTTGTATATCCAGTACATATGAACCCTGTTGTGCGTGAAACAGCGAATGATATTTTGGGAGATCATAATCGTATTCACTTAATTGAACCACTAGATGTAATTGATTTCCATAACGTTGCAGCACGTTCATACTTAATATTAACAGACTCTGGTGGTGTGCAAGAGGAAGCGCCTTCCCTTGGGGTGCCGGTTCTTGTTCTTCGTGATACGACAGAACGTCCAGAAGGCATTGAAGCAGGTACATTAAAATTAGCGGGTACAGATGAAGAGACGATTTTCACGCTTGCGGATGACTTGTTATCTAACGAAGAAGCACATAATAAAATGGCACAAGCGTCTAATCCTTACGGTGATGGCCTTGCTTCAGAGCGTATTGTAGAAGCGATTTTACAATACTTTAATCAAAAGTAAGTAAAAAGAGACTTTTCCTATTTTTATTAGTATAGGAAAAGTCTCTTTTTTTATGCTCTACTGATGATTGCGCATTAACCATTCCGCATTCGCATTCGTAGATGGAGGTTCCTCTGTTTTCGTCTTAGTAGAGGAATTTGATGAATTTGTATTAGAACCAGAATTAGAACTAGAACTAGAACCAGAATCATTATTGGTTGTTGAATTCGTGTTTATTTTTTCTTTACCCAAGTTTGCTAAAATTGTATTACGAACATCTTGTAAGCCTACTTCATCTGGAATAAAGTAATAAATATCGTTTAGTTTTTTATCTTCACCTTTTAATTGAATCGTCTGTATGTTAGAAGGATCGAATCCAGATAACTTAGTGTATAGGGCAAGGCCGTCAGATACAGGTATATCAGTTTTTATATATTTTCCAACAACCTCTGCTAATTCTTTAATCTTAAAGACGGTGGAAGTGGAATTTAGCTTACTAGCAACCGCAGCAAGTACTTGTCGTTGTCTATCAGCACGGCCGTGGTCTCCGTTCGGATCTTGTTTCCGCATTCGGACATAAGCGAGCGCTTCTTCACCATTTAATTCTTGTTTTCCTTGTTTAAATTGAATTAGCTTGTAGTAATCTATATCAGATCGTTCCTCGAAATCGAACGGAACATCGACTGTAATACCGCCAACAGCATCAACAATTCCTTTAAAGCCTTTGAAATCAATTTTAACATAATGGTCAACAGGCACGCCTAAAAAACCTTCTACGGTTTCTAATGCCATTTTTTCTCCACCATAAGCATGTGCGGCGTTAATTTTATCTTTTTTATTTTTTCCAGCAATTGTAACACGTGAGTCACGTGGAATACTCATAATTGAAACATTTTGTGTTTTTGGATTAATTGTTGCGAACATAAGAGAATCTGTTCGTCCATTTTGTCCATCTGTTGCATAATCTTCAATTCCCATAATCAGGACGCTGAAAGGTTCTTTTGTAATTTCTACATTTACCGCACGTAATTTTGATTTATCGCGAGTAAAACCACTATACATCTCCATAAGTGACGAATAAGAATTAAATACATAAAGTCCTACACTACTAATTAGGCCTATAATAATGAGATAGATGAAAAATCTACGTCTGCGCTTTTTTTTAATTCTTCTCTTCTGGAGATGATGATAACGCTCTTCCATACATAATCTCCCTTTAATCAATATGTTATTGTTGAACAACGTCATGCTCTAAATAGAGCATGTCATCCTCTTGTATTGTACATTGCCCATTTGTTAATTCAATCATCCAATTTGTGAAAGTTTGTTTTTGATCTTCTTCCACATAAGTGTCAAATGTCACATTTTCTAGGTAATGTATCTCTTTAATCACATATTTCGAGTGGCGTAATTCATTTTCAATTTTCCCAAGTAGTGTATATTCAACTTCTGTCTTCATAACCCGCATTAATTTTCGTTCAACAACACCTACATGGTTAAGTCCTTCACTTGTACATTTTCCATATGCACGAATTAAACCACCAGCACCAAGTTTAATGCCACCAAAATATCGTGTGACGACAACGACAGTATCTTTCAGTCCACGTTTTTTCAATACTTCTAGCATAGGCACACCAGCTGTACCGCTTGGTTCACCATCGTCATTTGCCTTTTGAATTTGATCTTGTTCCCCGATTAAATAGGCTGAACAGTTATGCGTCGCGTTCCAGTGTTGTTTTTTTATTTTTTGAATAAATTCCTGTGCTTCTTTTTCTGTTTTCGCTCGGCTTATATAGCAAATGAAACGTGATTTTTGAATGACAATTTCGTGTTCACCGTATCCCTTGATTGTTAAATATTGTAATAGCAATAGTATACGCTCCTACCTTTCAAAATTACTAGTACTCTTTATTGTAAAATGGGGAGTTTTCAGATTCAAACATTTTTTATAGCAAGGTGGCAAATTCTATTATAAATTTAATGTTTTTGTTGTAAATTTCCCTAGTGTTGATTATAATCTTAAATCAGCATTTTTCATACACTAATGCACCTTTTCCAATTTTCGTGTAAAATTAGGAAATAAAAACTTTTTTATAAGGCAGGTACGAAAATGAGAACAGCTATTGTTACGGATAGTACAGCATATATACCGAAGCATATTCGTGAAGAACTCAATATACATATGATCCCATTAGATGTAATTTTTGGGGCGAATTCTTCCCAAGAAGAAGCAGAAATTACAGCGGATGATTTTTATGTAAAAGTACGTGAACATGAAGAACTTCCAAAAACTTCTCAACCAGCAATTGGAAAATTTGTGGAGCTATTTGAAGAATTATCAAAAGAATACGATGCGGTTATTAGTATCCATCTTTCAAGCGGGATTAGTGGCACATATCAAACAGCAACGACAGCTGGGCAAATGGTCGAGGGAATAGACGTATATACGTATGATTCTGAAATTAGTTGTGAAGTACAAGGGTTTTATGTGCGTGAAGGTGCAAAAATGGCAAGCGAAGGAAAGATGCCAGCAGAAATTTTAGCTAGATTTGATGAAATGAAACAAACTATAGATGCTTATTTTGTTGTGGATGACTTGCATCATTTGCAGCGTGGTGGTCGCTTAAATAGTGCACAAGCATTTATCGGTAGCTTATTACAAGTAAAGCCGGTTTTATACTTTAGAGATAAAGTTATCATTCCGTTTGAAAAAATTCGCACGCGCAAAAAGGCGCTAAAGCGTATTGTTGAAATCTTTGATGAGCAAGCGAGTAAAGGTATGCCAATGGAAGCTGTTATCATTCATGCAAATCGTGAAGAGGAAGCGAAAGAATGGCAGCAAGAATTAGCGGAAAAATACCCTCATGTTACAATTCGCATCAGTTATTTTGGTGCTGTAATTGGAACGCATTTAGGAGAGGGAGCACTAGGTCTAGGTTGGTATACAAAATAATAGTAATGTAAAAGCTCTCTTTTTGTAGAGAGTTTTTTTACGGATATCCACATTGAATTGACAAGTTAATATTTGGAAGTGATAAAATGATACATAACCTAAAATGAGGAAAGTTTTATTGCTTACTTTTTATAAGAAACTATTTTATAATAAAGGAGAGGTGAAACATATGGAGCATAATTCTTGTTTATGTCCAAAGTTTGAGTCGGCTTTTACACTGCTTAGTAAAAAGTGGACGGGTTTAATTATTAAATCTCTGTTAGAAGAACCGAAACGATTTAGAGAAATCGCGGATATTATCCCAAATATGAGTGATCGTATGCTGTCAGAACGTTTAAAGGAATTGGAGAGTGAAGGGGTAGTTGTTCGGAATGTTTATCCAGAGGTACCTGTTAGAATCGAATATGGTTTAACAGACAAAGGAAAAGCATTAGAAAGTGTTATGAATGAAGTCCAAAACTGGGCTGAAAAATGGGTGAAATAATAAAGTAATCCATGGATAGGGAGAAAAAATCACAAGGAGTTTTCCTTGTGATTTTTTTATAACAAATGTATGACAATTGTATAAAAAAACAGTGTCATTTTCTTAAAATTCTACAAGAAAATACAGGATTAGAAGGAAAATGTCAGGAAATCACAAGCGCAATATTACATTTATTTTACAAAAGCGTAACATTGAGAAAAAATCTTACGAAATATGGTATAAATTTTAATAGATTATATGTCGGAAAAGAAAAAAAGAAAGCGGTGTAAAAACAAAATGAAAAAATTAAAAATTGCATCTTGCGCATTGGCTGCAGGATTTATGATGTTTTCAGTAGTAACACCAAATGTATTCGCAGAAAAGATTGAGGACGTAAAAACACAAATTAACGCACAAAATGATACTTTACATAAACAACAACAAGAACGTGATGAGCTTCAAAAACAAATGAATGACTTAAATAAAACGGTTGAAGGTTTAGATAAGTCTGTTCAAGAAAATGCAGCGAAACTTGACGAAACAATGAAAAAAGTTGAAGAAACACAAGCATTAATTGAGAAGAAGAATAAAAACATTGCAGAATTACAAACGAAAATTGCAAAGCGTGAAGATTTGTTAAGAAAACGTTTAGTAGCACTTCAAGAGCAACCGAACACGAACGTTGTAACAGAGGTTGTTGTAAACTCTAAAAACATTGCTGATCTAGTAGATCGTTTAACTTCTGTTTCTAGAATTCTTGAATCTGATGAAGATATCATGAAAACGCAACAAGAAGAGCAAGCAACTGTGAAAAAAGATGTTGAAACGGTAAAAGAAAAACAAAAAGAATTAAAAGAAGCACAAGCAAAGATTGAAGTTGTAAAGAAAGATCTTGATACTGAAAAAGCGAAAAAACAAGAAGCAGTAAACGACTTAAGCGGTAAAATGGATACGGTTGTAAACAATATGACAAGCACAGAAGATCAATTAAAAGATCTTGAAAAACAAGCGCTACAATTACAACGCATGGCTGAAGAAGAAGCAAAAGAGAAGGCAGCACAAGAAGAGGCTGCAAAGCAACAAGCAGAGAAAGCTCAGCAACCAGCGCCAGCACAAGCACCAGCACAAGAAGCAGCTCCGCAACAAGCTGCACCAGCACCAGCAAATAATGGTGGACAAGCTAAAAAAGAAGAAACTAAACCAGCTCCAAAGCCAGCGCCAACACCTCAACCAGCACCAGCACCAAATAAAGGTGGCGTAATTGGTAAAGCACAACAATACCTTGGTCTTCCATATGTATGGGGAAGTGCATCTCCATCAAATGGTGGTTTTGATTGCAGTGGTTTCATTTCTTATATTTTTGGTGTAGGTCGTCAAGATGTTGCGGGTTATTGGAACTCAGTTTCTAAAGTAAGTAGCCCACAACCTGGAGATTTAGTATTCTTCCAAGGTACTTATAAAGCAGGCCCTTCTCATATCGGTATTTACGTTGGTAATGGCCAAATGATTCATGCTAGTGATAAAGGTATTGCATACGGTGATATTAACAGCAGCTATAATCAAAAACATTTCTTAGGTTACGGTAGATTCTAGGATTTTGAATCATATAAAACATGTGTATAAAGTCGATAGCTTACTATTTTAAAAGTAGGTTATCGGCTTTTTTGAGTTTTTACGAGAGAAAGAGAAAGGGTTATAGTAAAGCCAGGGGTGCTTTACTATGCTAGCAGGAAGACAAGTGCTGTTAGAAGAACTTTCATTTTCAAAGGATGAATTAGATCATTTGGAAAGACAAGGGGATATTTCTTTGGAAAGAGGTGTCATAAAGAAATCTTTACGCTATGTATGCCAGCGCTGTGGAAATATGGAAGGGCGGTTATTCGCTTCGTTTTTATGTAAGCGATGCAATCAAATGTGCACGTATTGCCGAAAGTGCATTACGATGGGACGAGTGGGAGAGTGTACAGTGCTCGTTAGAGGTATACGGGATGTAGAATGGGAAGTTTTGTCGAATTCTTTACGATGGGAGGGGCAATTATCACCTGGACAGGAAAGAGCAGCTAACGGAGTAACAGAAGCAGTACGCCAAAAAGAATCTTTTTTTATATGGGCAGTATGCGGAGCTGGTAAGACGGAGATGCTTTTTTATGGTATAGAAGAGGCACTCCAAAAAGGAGAGCGGGTTTGTATTGCAACGCCGCGGACCGATGTTGTGTTAGAGCTGGCTCCTCGTTTACAAACTGTTTTTCCAGATGTACCGATTGCTGCACTATATGGTGGTAGTTTGGATCGTGAAAAGGAAGCGAGACTTCTCGTTTCTACAACACATCAGTTACTTCGGTATTACAAGGCCTTCGATGTTATGATTGTCGATGAAATTGATGCCTTTCCATATGCAGTGGACAAGATGCTTCATTATGCGGTGGAGCGAGCAAGTAAAGATAGGGCAGCAAAAATTTATTTAACGGCGACCCCGTCAGAAACATGGAAACGTAAGTTATGGAGTGGGAAACAAAAAGGTGTGATTATTCCAGGACGTTATCATCGGCATCCTTTGCCAGTCCCAAGATTCAGGTGGTGTGGCAATTGGAAAAAGGCACTAAATCGAAAAGAAATCCCATTTGTTGTTTTTGAATGGTTAAAGTATCACCTCCTCAAGCAATCTCCTATTTTTCTATTTGTTCCCCACGTACGTTATATTGATGAAGTAAGTATATTGTTAAAAACACTAGATAATCGAATTGAAGGCGTTCATGCGGAGGATCCAAATCGAAAAGAAAAGGTGACAGCGTTTCGAAAAAGAAATATCCCACTATTAGTAACGACAACGATTTTGGAGCGCGGCGTGACGATAGAGAATTTGCAAGTAGCGGTGTTAGGAGCGGAAGAACCTATTTTCTCGGAAAGTGCACTTGTACAAATTGCTGGTAGGGCCGGTAGAAGTCATCGTAGGCCAGATGGTGATATCTTTTATTTTCATTATGGTAAAACAGAAGCAATGATACGAGCGAGAAGGCATATTCAATCTATGAATAAAAGAGCAAAGCGAGAAGGGTTGATTGATTAATGCATTGTCTACTTTGTGATGATTCTATTTCTGAGAGTATGGGCTGGTATTCTTTTTTTATTCAGTCTGATAGAAGATGTATGTGTGAGAGATGTGAACGAAAACTTTCCTATATTATAGGAGAAATTTGTGATGACTGCGGCAGACCTTTTGAGTTTCTGGCGCTGGAGTATAGAGAGGGTAACTGTTGCAGAGATTGTGTAAGGTGGAAGGAAGAAAACAGGTTTTCACCTATAAAAAATCGATCTGTATATGTCTATAATGATTGGATGAAGGAAGTATTAGCTCGGTTTAAATTTCGCGGGGATGCTGAACTTGTACAAATTTTTCATGCGAAATTTGTAGCTGCATTTCGCAAATACTTTTCAAATTGTCATGCGATTATTCCCATTCCGCTTAGCAAGGAGAGGGAATATGAGCGCGGTTTTAATCAAGCAGAATTGTTGGCATCTTGTTTGCCACTTCTCGTTCTACAAACATCTTTAAGTAGAAAAAATACGGAAAAGCAAAGTAAAAAAAGACGTATTGAGAGACTTAGGGGAACCAATCCTTTTTACTTTCGAAAAGAAGAAAGATTCACTGGACAGCATCTTTTGCTCATCGATGATGTATATACGACAGGGATTACGATTAGACAAGTTGCAGAGTGTTTGTATGAGGCGGGTGCCCAAACTGTTTCCAGTCTTACTCTTTGTCGTGGGTAAGATGAGAGTGTCGAAAGATACAATAAAAAGACGACAAGACTTCTTTGACTTGATATCTTGTCAGTCGTTATAGTCAAATTGTGGGGCAAACGCCCTTATTTTTAGAGTGAAGGGAATGGAACGAACATGCAAGGAAGAGTAAAATGGTTTAATGCAGAAAAAGGATTTGGATTTATTGAGCGTGAAGAAGGTGATGATGTTTTTGTTCATTTTTCTGCAATTCAACAAGATGGGTATAAATCGTTAGAAGAGGGGCAAAAAGTAGAATTTGATATTGTAGATGGTGCGCGTGGACCACAGGCAGCGAATGTTGTGAAATTATAATGTTGAACGAAGAGTTTTGTGAGAAACATAGAGCTGCGGTTGTGGAAACGGTTTATATAGAGTGAATTTGGACTTTCAACATATAAATTGCGGCTATGAAGAACAGAAGGAGGCTTTCACCTATAGAGTCTCTTTCTGTTTTTTTTGTTGCGTGGCAGGGGGCTACAAAAGTTGTCAAAAAGTTGTTTCTTTTCTGTAACGAATTGTCCATACTTATATTCGTTATTTACGATGCAAATAGGGTAAAATGTAAATAGAAACGATGCATCTTTTCTTTTCAACAAAAAACGATAATAAATTGCAATTTCGCTAACTTTTTTAAAAAGTTAGAAGGAGTTTTTAAGCCGGTGTCGAAATTATATACATAGGCTTGAAAGGAGGAATTCATCTATGAAATTCAACATTCGTGGTGAAAATATTGAAGTAACTCCAGCATTAAAGGAATATGTAGAGAAAAAACTTAGCAAATTAGAACGTTATTTTGATGCATTCCCAGAGATTAGAGTTAATTTAAAAGTATACTCTGAGAAACAACGTGTCGAGGTAACAATCCCATTCACAGATTTATTACTTCGAGCTGAAGAAACTCATAGCGATATGTACGCTGCAATTGATTTAGTAGTTGATAAAATTGAGCGACAAATTCGTAAACATAAAACAAAAGTAAATCGTAAATTACGTGAAAAAGGTTCTGTTAAATCTGCATTTATTCTTACAGAGCCAGCGGCTACTCAAGAAGAAGTGCAAGAGGATGAATTAGAACTTGTACGTACAAAACGATTTGATTTAAAACCAATGGACGTAGAAGAAGCTATTTTACAAATGGATATGTTAGGGCATAACTTCTTCGTCTTCACAAATGCCGATACAAATGAAACAAATGTTGTATATGGCCGTAAAGATGGAAAATATGGAGTAATTGAAACAAAATAATAAATAGAAAACGTAGCTGTAAAAGGCTACGTTTTTTTTATTTGATACGAAAGTCTTTCATTCTTTACTCTGTTATTGTGGGAAAGAGCTATCCTAGGAATCGAAACGTTCTATAACCCCCTTTATTGATCAAAGTTTCAGCTAATTTAGGCCATGCGCTTGGCCAGTTGTTGTCATAGTTATAAAACAAGTGTTACAATTATCATTAGGTTTATACATTTGTTTTTTTATTAGGAGAGAAATTGGCAGTGAATAAATTAGATCTTTATAACGACTGATTCGTGAGCAGAAATATAGAGCACGATCGGAAGTTTTATTTTAATAAAAGAGGAGCGTATTTCCTATGATCGGTATTTTAAAAAAGGTGTTTGATGTAAACCAGCGCCAAATTAAACGTATGCAGAAAATTGTGGATCAAATAGAAGGTTTAGAATCATCTATTAAACCATTAACGGATGAGCAGTTAAAAGGGAAAACAATTGAATTTAAAGAACGCCTTACGAAAGGTGAGACAGTAGACGATTTATTACCAGAAGCGTTTGCGGTTGTTCGTGAAGCGGCGACACGTGTTCTTGGTATGCGCCCTTATCCTGTCCAATTAATGGGTGGTATTGCCTTACATGAAGGAAATATTTCTGAGATGAAAACAGGGGAAGGTAAAACATTAACTTCTACTTTACCAGTTTATCTGAATGCTTTAACAGGTAAAGGTGTTCATGTTGTTACAGTCAATGAATACTTAGCACAGCGTGACGCGAATGAAATGGGACAACTTCATGAGTTCCTAGGTTTAACAGTAGGAATTAACTTAAATAGTATGTCACGTGAGGAAAAGCAAGCTGCTTACGCTGCTGATATCACATATAGTACAAATAACGAGCTTGGTTTTGACTATTTACGCGATAATATGGTGCTGTATAAAGAACAGTGTGTTCAGCGTCCGCTTCATTTCGCAATTATTGATGAGGTCGATTCCATCTTAGTGGATGAAGCGCGTACGCCTCTTATCATTTCTGGACAAGCACAAAAATCAACAGAACTATATATTTTTGCAAATGCCTTTATTCGTACGTTAGAAAACGAAAAAGATTACTCCTTTGACGTGAAAACGAAAAATGTCATGTTGACAGAAGACGGGATTACGAGGGCAGAGAAATCTTTCCATATTGAAAACTTATTCGATTTAAAACATGTTGCACTTCTTCATCATATTAATCAAGCGCTTCGTGCACACGTTGTTATGCACCGCGATACAGATTATGTTGTACAAGAAGGTGAAATTGTAATTGTTGACCAATTCACTGGTCGTCTTATGAAAGGTCGTCGCTATAGTGAGGGCTTGCACCAAGCGATTGAAGCAAAAGAAGGCGTTGACATTCAAAATGAAAGTATGACGTTAGCGACAATTACGTTCCAAAACTACTTCCGTATGTACGAAAAGCTATCAGGTATGACTGGTACAGCGAAAACGGAAGAAGAGGAATTCCGTAACATTTATAATATGAATGTTATCGTAATCCCAACAAACAGACCGATTGTTCGTGATGACCGTGCGGATTTAATTTTTAAAACGATGGAAGGTAAGTTCAATGCAGTTGTTGAGGATATTGTAAAACGCCATAAACAAGGTCAACCAGTTCTTGTTGGTACAGTTGCAATTGAAACATCTGAACTTATTTCAAATATGTTAACACGTAAAGGTGTACGTCATAATGTCTTGAATGCGAAAAATCATGCGCGTGAAGCTGATATTATTACAGAAGCAGGATTTAAAGGTTCTGTAACGATTGCGACAAACATGGCTGGCCGTGGTACAGACATTAAGTTAGGCGAAGGTGTAAAAGAAGCTGGAGGTCTAGCGGTTATCGGTACAGAACGTCATGAAAGCCGTCGTATTGACAATCAGTTACGTGGTCGTGCTGGTCGTCAAGGGGACCCTGGTGTGACGCAGTTCTACTTATCAATGGAAGATGAACTAATGCGCCGCTTTGGTTCTGATAATATGAAAGCAATGATGGATCGTCTTGGTATGGATGATTCACAGCCAATTGAAAGTAAAATGGTATCTCGTGCGGTAGAATCTGCGCAAAAACGCGTAGAAGGAAACAACTACGATGCACGTAAACAACTGCTGCAATATGACGATGTACTTCGCCAACAACGTGAAGTTATTTATAAACAACGTCAAGAAGTAATGGAATCTGAAAACTTAAGAGGCATTATCGAAGGTATGATGAAATCTACTGTAGAACGTGCTATCGCCCTTCATACGCAAGATGAAATTGAAGAGGATTGGAACATTAAAGGTCTGATTGACTACTTAAATACAAACCTTCTTGAGGAAGGTGATATTAAAGAAGAAGAATTACGTCGTCTTGCGCCAGAGGAAATGAGTGAACCGATCATTACGAAGTTAATTGCGCGTTATGATGAAAAAGAAAAACTTCTACCAGAAGAACAAATGCGTGAATTTGAAAAGGTTGTTGTATTCCGCGTTGTAGATACGAAATGGATGGATCATATCGATGCGATGGATCATCTTCGTGAAGGTATTCATTTACGTGCTTACGGTCAAATTGACCCACTTCGTGAATACCAAATGGAAGGGTTCGCAATGTTTGAATCAATGATTGCTTCCATTGAGGAAGAAATTTCTCGTTACATCATAAAAGCAGAAATCGAACAAAATTTAGAGCGCCAAGAAGTAGCACAAGGCGAAGCGATTCACCCAAAAGATGACGGTGAAGAAGTGAAAAAGAAACCGGTTGTAAAAGGTGACCAAGTCGGACGTAACGATCTATGCAAATGTGGTAGCGGCAAAAAATATAAAAACTGCTGTGGAATTGGGAAATAAAGAAAAGCGAAGTCGGCTCGTTTAAAATCGATCTTCCATGAAATTTTATTTTCCAAATGGAAAAGTTTTAAGAATATCCATATAATAAAAAGGGACAAACTCTCTCTGTACAAGCGGAGGGAGTTTCCCTTGTTTTATATAAAAGCGAAAGCAATTACATAGAGGTGAAGAGCATGGAACTAGTAGAAATTAGGCAAGAATTAGAGAAAATGGCTAAGAGATTAGCGGCTTTTAGGGGGTCTCTTTGACCTTCCTGCAAAAGAAAATCGCATTGCAGAATTAGAAGAAACAATGATGGGTGCAGGCTTTTGGGATGACCAACAAGGTGCACAAGTAGTAATTAATGAAGCGAATGCGTTAAAAGAAATGGTTGGGAAGTTTCGTCAGTTAGATGAAACATTTGAAAATTTAGAAGTGACACATGAACTTTTAAAAGAAGAATATGATAAGGATTTACATGAAGAATTAGAATCTGAAGTGAAATCTTTAGTTCAAGAAATGAATGAGTACGAGCTTCAGCTATTACTAAGCGATCCTTATGATAAAAATAATGCAATTTTAGAGCTACATCCAGGTGCTGGTGGAACAGAATCACAAGACTGGGGTTCTATGCTATTACGTATGTATACACGCTGGGCTGAAAAGCGCGGATTTAAAGTAGATACAGTTGATTATTTACCAGGGGATGAAGCGGGAATTAAAAGCGTAACATTATTAATTAAAGGTCATAATGCATATGGCTATTTGAAAGCGGAGAAAGGTGTACATCGTCTTGTGCGGATTTCACCGTTCGATTCTTCAGGTCGTCGTCATACATCGTTCGTATCTTGTGAAGTTGTACCTGAATTTAATGATGATATTGAGATTGAAGTGCGTACGGAAGATTTAAAAATAGATACGTACCGTGCAAGTGGTGCGGGTGGACAGCACGTTAATACGACAGATTCTGCAGTTCGTATTACACATACTCCAACGAATACGGTTGTAACATGTCAATCAGAGCGTTCACAAATTAAAAACCGTGAACATGCGATGAAAATGTTAAAGGCAAAATTATATCAAAAGAAATTAGAAGAGCAGCAAGCAGAGTTGAATGAAATCCGTGGTGAACAAAAAGATATTGGTTGGGGTAGTCAAATTCGTTCTTACGTATTCCACCCATACTCTCTAGTGAAAGACCATCGTACAAATACGGAAGTTGGTAATGTACAAGCGGTTATGGATGGAGAAATTGATCCATTTATTGATGCGTATTTACGCTCTCGTATTTCTTAAGAAAAAAGCCAACGGAATGTTGGCCTATCGGTGAGGGAATAGAGGGTATAAAGAGGTATATCTTGTCTGTATTGATAAGAGAAGGAGGAAGAGAAGTTGAGTGACAACTTCTCTTTTTAATGGGCTTAATTTTATAATACAAGGCCGTATATTGTTTTGTAAAAAGTAGAAAATATAAGAATCGAGCTATACATGATAAGGAAAATAGATAGGATTTTTTCTTTTCTGCTTTGTAAAAACAGTATCTTTATAGTAATTTACATTTGTTCACAGAATTGAAACAATTGGTGAAAGCTTTATATGAATAGGGTTCTTAATCGATTTGTAAAAAATATCCTATGAAGGATGGTTTTTCTATAAAGGGATAATTATTATAATGGCAAGTGAGAGCTATATGAAAGTATGGCTATATCAGTAATAAGAAGGATATCAACAATGGGGAGCGATATACATGAAAAAGAAATTGTTGGCTATTGCATTAGGAACATCATTAGCTCTTACTGTGGGAGCATGCGGAAAGAAAGAGGAAAATAAGTCTTCTAATCAATCTGCAAGTACAGATAGTGCAGAGCAAATTTTCAAAAAAAGTTGTGCAGGGTGTCATGCTAACGATTTATCTGGTGCAACTGGGCCCGATTTACGAAAAGTAGGCGGTAAATACGACGCGGCGGAGATTGAAAATATTATCCAAAAAGGGCGCGGGGCAATGTCACCGGGACTTATTCAAGGTGAAGATGCAAAAAAAGTATCAGAATGGTTAGCAGAACATAAATAAAAAAGCGCAGGCGGTTTGTTCAGAATAGGAAGAAGTGAGGTTGCCGACTATTCTAGCTGCTAGAGCTAAACAAAAGAAAAGCGGAAGAGGCCAAGATAATGGCCTTTTTCGTATTTCTTTTGTGATGTAACACAACTGTAACAAAAATGTATCCGAATTGGAAACTGAATGATGTTACAATGTAGTTTGTAGAATTTTGCTGAAACATGTACATAAGCAGCAGTGATAGACTGTAAATGCTATCGCTGTTATTTTGAAACAACAGAAATACTTCTATAAGATTTGTAGTACAACAGAATGTGAGTAAGGGTGAAAGCTGTTGCTTTCATGTTCAGATAGACAGAAAAAGTATGTCGAAAAAAAATCATTAAGTATTGGGTGATAAATAATGATAAAAATGACGAGTGTTTATAAGGAGTATCCAAATGGTATGAAAGCCATCAATGGACTCACAGTTAACATTAAGCAGGGTGAATTTGTATACGTAGTTGGACCGAGTGGAGCCGGGAAATCTACATTTATTAAGATGATGTATCGTGAAGAAAAACCAACAACAGGATCTATCAATGTGAATGGCCTTGTAATTGAATCGTTAGCAGAGCGAGATGTACCGTATTTTCGTCGTCAGCTAGGCGTAATTTTCCAAGACTTTAAATTGCTACCTAAATTAACGGTATATGAGAATGTAGCGTTTGCTTTAGAAGTAATTGAAGAAGAACCTGAAGCAATTCGTGAGCGTGTTACTGAAGTATTGGGTCTTGTAGGTCTTGAAGATCGTGCGGATGCACTTCCAAATGAGCTTTCTGGTGGAGAACAACAGCGTGTGGCGATTGCAAGAGCAATTGTAAATAAGCCAAAAGTTGTAATTGCCGATGAACCGACAGGAAACTTAGATATTGATACAGCGCTTGATATTATGAGTATCTTTAAACGCATTAATGAGCGCGGTACAACAATTGTTATGGCAACGCATAACGCAGATATCGTAAATACAATTCGTCATCGCGTAATTGCGATTGAAGGCGGAAAAATTGTTCGAGATGAGATTGAGGGAGGATACGGATATGAAGAATAAAACCCTTAGTCGACATTTGCGAGAAGGTGTAAAAAATCTATCCCGTAACGGATGGATGACGTTTGCTTCTGTAAGTGCAGTAACAGTTACACTATTACTTGTAGGTGTCTTTTTAACAGCGATTATGAATATGAACCACTTTGCAACGAAAGTGGAGCAAGATGTAGAGATTCGTGTACACATTGATCCAGCAGCAAAAGAAGCTGATCAAAAGAAATTGGAAGAAGATATTAATAAAATTGCAAAAGTAGATTCTGTTAAATATTCTTCTAAAGAAGAAGAATTAAAACGTTTGATTAAAAGCTTAGGTGACAGTGGAAAAACGTTTGAACTATTTGAGCAAGATAATCCACTTAAAAACGTATTTGTTGTAAAAGCGAAAGAACCAACAGATACAGCTACAATCGCGAAAAAAATTGAAAAAATGCAGTTTGTAAGTACAGTTCAATATGGTAAAGGCCAAGTTGAAAAATTATTTGATACTGTAAAAACAGGTCGTAATATTGGGATTCTGTTAATTGCTGGTCTGCTATTCACAGCAATGTTCTTAATCTCTAATACAATCAAAATTACAATTTATGCACGAAGCACAGAGATTGAAATTATGAAACTTGTAGGTGCGACAAACTGGTTTATCCGTTGGCCGTTCTTATTAGAAGGTTTATTCTTAGGGGTACTAGGTTCAATCCTTCCAATTGTCGTGATTTTATCTATTTATAACTCGCTGCAAGGCGTGTTTAACGAGAAGCTGGGCGGCACAATTTTCGAGCTGCTTCCATATAGTCCGTTTGTATTCCAACTTTCCGGTTTATTAGTGTTAATCGGTGCATTAATCGGTATGTGGGGAAGTGTAATGTCAATTCGTCGCTTCTTAAAAGTGTAAAAAGTTGCAAACATAATTCGTACAAGCTTATCATATAGTAGAAATAGGTAAAGGCATCACACAATGTGTGATGCCTTTTGCTACACCACCTGTGTGCTTTGGAAAGGGGAATTCCGCATTGAAACGTAGAGTTGCGATTATTGGAATGGTTGTTGCATTTTTAATTGGTGCTGGCGGAATGTTTGCGGGTATGTATATGTTTGGGGTTAATCCAGCATATGTGGCGCAAACAATAACAAACGATAGTGCTAGCACAAAGCAAGGAAATTTGGCAAAAATTAATGAGGCGTATGCACTGATTGATTCACGTTATGTGGAAGACGTGAAGGATGAAAAATTAGTTGAGGGTGCAATACAAGGAATGTTGTCTACGCTGAAGGACCCTTATTCCACGTATATGGATAAAGAAACGGCGAAGCAATTTGAGCAATCACTTGATCCTGAGCTCGAAGGTATTGGTGCTGAGGTGAACAAAACGGAGGGCAAGCTTATTATTGTATCTCCAATTAAAGGTTCACCAGCAGAAAAAGCAGGCATTAAACCGAACGATCAAATTTTATCGGTAGATGGAAACAGTGTAAAAGATTTATCACGTGAAGAAGCAGTCTTGAAAATTCGTGGTAAGAAAGGAACGGACGTTACACTTGAGATAAAACGTCCAGGAGTGGCAGATCCATTAGAATTTAAAATTAAACGTGAAAAAATCCCAATTTTCACTGTGTTTAGTTCTGTAAAAGAAGAGAAGGGGAAAAATATTGGTTATATCCAAATTACATCTTTCTCTGAAAATACAGCAAAAGAATTTAAAGATCAATTAAAAGAGCTTGAAAAGAAAGAGATAAAAGGCCTTATCATTGATGTGCGTGGCAATCCTGGAGGTTACTTAAATAGTGTACAAGATATTTTAGGATTAATCATGACAGACAAAAAGCCAATGATGCAAGTTGAACAACGAGATGGTGAGAAAAAGAAATTCTCAACTTCATTAAAAGAGAGAAAGCCATACCCGATTTCAGTATTAATTGATAAAGGAAGCGCATCGGCTTCAGAAATTTTAGCAGGTGCATTACAAGAAGGCGAAGGATATGATTTAGTTGGTGAAAAAACATTTGGAAAAGGCACTGTTCAGCAAGCTGTTCCATTTAAAGATGGTAGCAATATTAAATTGACAATGTTTAAATGGCTTACACCAGACGGCAATTGGATTCATAAAAAAGGAATTTCCCCAACAGTGGAAGTGAAACAGCCAGATTATTATCATGCAACGCCAATTCAAATTGAGAAAACACTTTCGTATAACTCAAATGATGTCCAAGTGAAACATGCACAAGAGATGTTGAAGAGCTTAGGATATGTACCTGGACGTGAGGATGGTTATTTCAGTAAGGAAACGGAATCAGCGCTAAAAGCCTTCCAAAATGCAAATGAAATGGAAGCGACAGGTCAGCTTGATAAAAAGACAGCTGAAGCGCTACAAAATAAAATCATTGAAAAGATTCGCTCTGGTGAAAATGATCTGCAATTACAGGCAGCATTAAAATTAATGGCGAAATAAGAAGAAATGCAGGCATGTTATTGCCTGTATTTTTTTGTGCGTGTTAAACAAACGTTTGATTAGTTGTGATAAGATAAAAAGAAATGATAAATGGTGGTGAAACAGTTCGTGGAGGCGTGGTTTTTTGAAATAATGCGAGCAGTTGGGCGTTTTTTCTTACACCCTGCTGTTTATGTATTTTTAATAAGCAGTGTGTTTGTTGGATATTTACGCGTATTACGAGAGAGAAAAGATTTTTCCTTTAAAGTATATGATATTTGGTTTGAACTGCGAACATCTTGGTTTGCAGGAGTTGGATACGGACTGCTTGTATCTGCCATTACAATTGGAGCAGGGTTGGTATTATCAGAGGCGAGTATATGGATGATTTTAATTTGGACACTCGTATTTGGACTAGCTGCTCAGTATAGATATTTATCTGCTGCTTACACATTTGGCGCGGCGATTGTAGCAGCTATATTGTCTTCTAAGCTGCCAATCTCTTTCTTACAGCTTGGGGAAGGAGAAAAGAGTACAATCGCATCACTTGCCATTTTACTTGGCTTGATGCTAGTAGTAGAAGGGTTATTAATTTCGAAAAATGCAGTGCGATACTCAACGCCAAAAATGCGTAAAGGAAAGCGCGGTTTAAATATTGGACTGCATGAATCAAAGCGTTTATGGCTTGTTCCGATTTTTATTCTCGTGCCGGGAGATGCTGTTACACAATTTGTTTCGTGGTGGCCAGTTGTTTCTGTTGGCTCACAAACGTATTCCTTATTCCTTGTACCATTTTTAATTGGCTTTATGCGAACAATTAGAAGTGAGGAACCAAAGGAAGCGTTATTATTTACAGGAAGACGTATATTTGGATTAGCGACTGTTGTTCTTATTTTAGGTGTTGTGAGCTATTGGTGGCCAGTTGTAGCGATTGTTGCAATGGGAGCGGCAATGCTTGGACGATTCACAATTGCAATGAGAGAACGAATTGCTGATGAAACGCGTCCAGCATATTTTGCAGCGCGCGATGATGGATTAGTAGTGTTAGGCACGATCCCGAATACAGTCGGTGCAGAATTGAATCTGAAACCAGGAGAGGTTATTACGAAAGTAAACGGCGTGATTCCTAAAAGTACAGAGGAGTTTTATGATGCGCTGCAGTCCAAGACGACAGGGGCATTTTGTAAGTTAGAAGTACTTGATACAAAAGGTGAGCTTCGCCTTGCTCAAACAGCGCTATATGCAGGTGGACATCATGAATTAGGCATTGTGTTTGTGGAGCAAGATCATAAGTGGGATACGGAAGCTGTGTAATTCTATGATTTTTTATAATAAGATAGAATTGTTTCAAAATTAATTGGAACTATTTCGTGATTGTGATTAGCACGTTTTTCTATAATTAGTAAACCAGAAAATACAAACTGAATGAAATCTAGCTTTGAACTGTACCCCCAATCGTGGACACTTAAAAAGTCCATGATTGGGGGTTTTTGTATATTTTTATAAGCAATCTTCATGATATAAGTGGGGTATGGAAAATGAGTAAAATTATTTTTTAACTTGATGGCGATGTGCCATGTCCCTATGACCTTTTGCACGTGTCTTGGTGGAGCATATTGAAATAAATAAGATAGATTATTTGATTAAAGTGTTACTTTAGGTATATATACTATAATATAGACAGAGTAACATGCATAGAAAGGAACGATGAAATATGCCAAAGCAACAAATTGGAGTTGTTGGTGTGGGCGTTATGGGAAAAAGCCTCGCACTTAACTTTGAGAGTAAAGGGTATTCTGTTGCCCTATATGATATTTCAAAGGAAAAAGTAAATGAAATCATTGAGGAAAATCGTGGTAAAAACATGGTTGGTACTCATATGGTTGAAGAGTTTGTTAACTCACTTGAATCACCTAGAAAGATTTTACTAATGGTTAATGCAGGGGAAATTACAGATAAGGCGATTGATTCTCTGCTTCCTCACCTTGATAAAGGTGATATTTTAATTGACGGCGGTAATACATACTTTATCGATACAGTTCGCCGAAACAAACGTCTTGCCGAAGAAGGAATCAATTTCATCGGAGCAGGTGTGTCAGGCGGAGAAGAGGGTGCATTGAAGGGACCGTCTATTATGCCGGGCGGACAGAAGGATGCATACGAAAAAGTGAAGGATATGCTTGAAAATATCTCTGCAAAAGTGAATGACGAGCCTTGTTGTTCTTATATCGGACCTAATGGGGCAGGCCACTATGTAAAGATGGTTCATAACGGTATTGAGTATGGAGATATGCAATTAATTTGTGAAGCATATTTCTTCTTGAAACAAACACTGGATTTGACTGCAGAAGAGTTTCATGAAATATTTGCTGAATGGAATAAGGGCGAACTGAACAGCTATCTAATCGAGATTACAGCAGACATCTTCACGAAGAAAGATGAAGAAACGGGCAAGCCATTAGTGGATGTTATTCTTGATACTGCGGGACAAAAGGGTACAGGGAAATGGACAAGCCAAAGCGCACTTGATTTAGGTATATCTCTCCCTATTATCACGGAATCTGTATTTGCGCGTTGTATTTCTGCTTTAAAAGAAGAGCGTGTGAACGCAAGCAAAGTTTTATCTGGACCTAAAGATAAAGCAGCACTTGGAATTGAAAAAGCCGAATTAATTGAAGCAGTGCGCCAAGCTTTATATATGAGTAAAATTTGTTCTTATGCACAAGGATTCACGCAATTGAAGGCAGCTTCTGAGGAATATGATTGGAACCTTGATTTTGGCAGCATTTCTATGCTTTGGAGAGGCGGATGTATTATTCGTGCAGCCTTTTTACAAAACATTAAAGAGGCTTATGAGACAAACGCTGACTTACCAAACCTTTTACTTGACCCATACTTTAAAGAAATTGTGGAGTCATACCAAGGCGGATTACGTCAAATTATCGCAGTGGCTGTACAACAAGGTATTCCAGTTCCTGCATTTTCAGCGGCAATTTCGTATTATGACAGCTATCGTACTGCAACACTACCTGCAAACTTGTTACAAGCACAGCGCGATTATTTTGGAGCACATACGTATAAACGAGTAGATAAAGAAGGTACATTCCATACAAAATGGATATAAAATAAAGTGGAAGTGGCTCGTCCAGAATGTGAGGGGGATGGAGCTTCTGACGTAGAGGTGTTTTTTACCTCGCAGGAAGAAGCGAAGCCACCGAATATTCTAGCCACTGGAACTGGACAATAAAGAAAAGCGGAAGCGGCTCGCTCAGAATCGCAGGACGCCCACGCCCCGACAGAGAGGCGCTTTTTGCCTCGTCCGAGGGGCGAAACGACCGGAGATTCTAGCCGCTAGAGCTGGACAATGCTTTTGCTGAATTTTGAGGTGGGAGTATTACTGCCCGCGAATAGCGGTAAAAAATGGACCAAGATTGATATCTTGGTCCATTTTTTATTGGAATAATAGCACACGCGCTGGTGATGCATCTGTACCCATTAGTTTTAATGGAGCTGCAACCATAAAGTATGTTCCCGCTTCTACTTCTTTAAATGTTAATCCTTCGATTACAATAATATCGTGTGCAAATAGTGTTTTATGGGTTGGGTGACCTTCTTGGGCACGTTCAACACCTAATGCATCAATGCCCACACCGCGAATCCCTTTTTCAGCAAGCAGTTTCGCGCCGCTTTCAGCTAAATAAATAAATTCGAAGTTAAATCCTTCATCAAAGGAGTTCTTTGTTTTAAATAAAACAAAATCCCCTTTTTGAATATCGAAGTCTTTCAGGTCTTCAGCAGTAATGCCACTATCAACATGAGTTAAGTCAAAAACCTTTGCTTCGCCTACTAATTTTTCAATATCAAGTGTTTCAAACGTATCCCCGTCATTTATCATGTGCAAAGGCGCATCAATATGCGTTCCTGTATGAGCATCCATTTTTAATGTGGATTCTGTTACATGACCGTTTGTAACTTTGGAAAGTTGAGGCTGTTTCTCTGGTTTATTTTTATATACAGGCATTCCTTCGTAAATAGGTACTGTAATATCATATACTTTTTTCATAAGAATTCCCCTTTGCTTAGATTGAGTAGTCACTATCATCTGAAATAGGCCACCATTGGAAGCTATTTTCCGCAAGTAAATCATCAGAAGCTTGTGGTCCCATTGAGCCTGATTCGTAAGTAAGTAAATCTGTTGATACATCCTGTTGCCATGCTTTAGAAATAACATCAACAAATTTCCATGACAATGCTACTTCATCCCAGTGAGTGAAGTTTGTTGAATCGCCTTGAATTGCATCATATAGAAGTTTCTCGTAAGCTTCCGGTGTATTTACTCCGTCTATGCAGTCATTGCAGTAATCAAGCTTAAATGGTGTTGTTCTTTCAGAAGTACCAATTTTTTTACCATTTAAAACAAGAGAAATCCCTTCATCCGGCTGAATATGAATAATAAGCAGGTTTGGCTGAACGTTGTTTTCTGATTTAGAATATAAATTCATTGGCAATTCTTTAAACTGAATGACAATTTTTGTTGATTTTTCTTGCATGCGTTTCCCTGTACGAATGTAGAACGGCACACCTGCCCAGCGGAAATTATCTATTAATAATTTACCTGCTACAAATGTTTCTGTTCTTGAGTTTGGATCGACTTTACTTTCGCTTCTGTACCCAGGAACTTCTTTTCCATTGATTGTTCCTGGTCCATACTGACTTCTTACAAAATATTGATCAACTTCTTCTACTGTTATCGGTCGAAGTGCACGCAATACTTTAATTTTTTCGCTTCGGATTTCTTCTGTTGTTAAGCGAATTGGTGGTTCCATCGCCAGTAACGCAACCATTTGTAACATATGGTTTTGTACCATATCTCTTAAAGCACCAGAATGGTCATAATAACCTCCGCGGTCCTCTACACCTAAAGATTCACTGGATGTAACTTGAATATTAGAGATGTACTTATTGTTCCATAGTGATTCAAATATTGCATTTGCAAAACGAATGACACCAATATTTTGAACCATTTCTTTTCCTAGATAATGGTCAATACGATAAATCTCGTCTTCCGTAAATGCTTGACGAAGTTTGTCGTTTAATATTTGTGCAGATGAAAAGTCATTTCCAAAAGGCTTTTCAATAATCAATCGATTCCAACCGTTTGAGTTTGTCACACCTTCTGATTTCAAGTAAGAAGCGATTGTTCCGAAAAATTCAGGAGCCATCGCCATATAAAACATTCTGTTTCCTGGAATATTGAATTGTTCTTCTAGGTTAATAAGTAACGTGTTTAAATCTTGGTATGAAGCAGTATTCGTAACATCAAACGCTAAGTAGTGGAAATGAGTTAAAAATTCTTCTAAATCATCCCCTGGTTTAATTTTTGATTCTTGAATAGAGGAAAATACATTTTCACGAAATACATCATTGCTCCATTCACGTCTCGCCACACCAACAACAGCGAAATTTTTAGAGAGATGTCCTTTTTTATATAGGCTATATATAGAAGGGAATAATTTCCTCTTTGCTAAATCGCCTGTTGCTCCAAATATAACCATCGTGCAGTGTGTATTGTCATTCTTGTTCACTGGGTACCCTCACCTTTATCAATGTATAAATACTATCACAGAAGATTTTAACATAATTCGAAAGAAGTCTCCTACTTTTAAGTATGTGTAAGAAAGTAAGAATAAATCTTTTAAATTATTTTAAGATGAAGATTATAGAAAATCAAAAGAAGAGCATGAAATCATTAATACAATGTAGTGTAGTTATTTTGAAGTTGGCGTAATGAGAAAGAAATAAAGTGAAACTTCCGTCAGTGGGAATCGTACTGCCCATGAATGGCGGGATAAAAACCTGCAATTGTAGGAATTAAGACGGAAGAGTTGGGGAAATTAGGAGAGCCGATAGATTTCTGGTACAACGAAATACATTGTGCTATGATATGGAGAAATATAGAATAAAGCCATGTAACGGAGGGGTTTTTTTGCCACATATTGTATTTCGTGGAATTACTACTGAGCAATTAAAGAGTATAAGCAAACCATTAGTAGAAGAGCTCGCAGAGATTTGTGAGTGTGGTACGGATAATTTTACGTTGGAACTACCAAGTTCTACATTTGTATACAATGGGGAAGAAATAGAGGCATTCCCTCTTATTGAAGTAAAATGGTTCGAGCGTGGACAGGAAATTCGTAATCGATTTGCCAATGCCATTACTACATATTTAATGGGTTTTGGACTTCCTGAAGTAGAGGTTGTGTTTACGGTTTTCACAGAGTCAGCGTATTATATTAACGGAAAGCATTGCGCAAGTTAAGGCTTATGTAACATTGATAAACTTATATACATAGGAGGAGATATATTATGATCGTAACAACAACTTCTACTATTCAAGGGAAAGAAATTATTGAGTATATTGACATTGTTAATGGTGAAGCAATTATGGGTGCAAATATCGTCCGCGACTTATTTGCTTCTGTTCGTGACGTTGTCGGTGGCCGTTCTGGTGCATACGAAAGTAAACTAAAAGAAGCACGTGACATTGCGATGGAAGAGATGAAATCTCTTGCGAAGCAAAAAGGTGCAAATGCGATTGTAGGTATTGACGTGGATTATGAAGTAGTTCGTGAAGGGATGCTAATGGTTGCAGTAAGTGGAACTGCTGTCCGTATATAGCATATAAAGAAAGAAGTCGTGCTCATTGCACGGCTTTTTTGTGTTTACAAATGTCTTATATTGTAGAAACTCTGATATATTTAGGGCACCCTAGCATGTCGAATCATCGATATTTCTTGGGAAATGGCAAAGGCCTCGTCGATATATAGGGAAGACATTAGAGTGCTTCCTTCTGGAGTTTCGTACAGTTGCGGCTCGATTTCTAAGCAGCGTAGCATTCTTGTAGTCCCTTCTAAATTTAAGTCAAACTGTAATTGCATTTGAATGAGTTCAACCTTTTGGATAGCACTCTGATCAAAGTCACGATAACTATTCGGAAGTCGTTTAGAAGGTAATCATCCTTTTTCTTCATAATGTCTAAGTGAACGTTCCCTGGTATATGTTTGTTTTGATAATTCTCCAATCTGCAATGTTTTTTACTCTTTTCATACAGATTGTAAACCTTCACACTAATGTGAAGGTCAACTCTGTTTTTTTGCAAATGATTGAACATGGTCTAAGAAGACTTGAATCGCTTTAGAGGGGATAAAGTATTTGCCACGCACGATAGAGAAAGGGCGGATGAGTTTTTTATTTGGAACTTCGATTGGACAAAGTTCTCCTGCTTGTAATTCTTTTCTCACAGTCCAGTCGGAAAGAATTGCGATGCCAAGCCCCGCGGCAACGGCTTCTTTTACACTTTGAATGCTGCTGAATGTAAAGAAGCGTTTCATTTTTAAATGGTGCTGATGGATAAAGCGATCGCTATAGGCGCGTGTTCCAGATCCACTTTCTCTAAGTACCCATACTTGGTCTTGTAAGGAATCTTCATTTATTATTCTGGTATTTAGAAGAGAATGATTAGGCGGAACAACAAGTTTCATTTCATCTTCCATAAAGGTCTCTACATTGATATCGGTGTATATGACTTGTCCCTCTACTAAGCCTATATCAATTTGATTGGAACGAATACTTTGGAGAACTTCTTCTGTATTGGAGATGAATGTATGTACTTCCACGCGTGGATTTTCATTGGCGTAACGCGCCAATATTTTTGGAAGTAAGTATTCACCGATTGTAAAACTTGCACCGATGCGCAGCGTTCCTGTGACAACGTTATGTAGTTCGTTAATTTCTTGTTTTGCCTCTTCATAAAGAGATAACATTTGCTTTGCGTGAATGTATAAAATGTTACCAGCTTCTGTCACTTGGACATGTTTTGGGGAACGCTGAATAAGCGTCGTACCAAATTCGTTTTCTAAATTACGAATATGCATGCTGACGCCAGGTTGTGAAAGGTTAAGTAGTTCTGCGGCACGAGAGAAATGCTTTTGTTCTACAACAGTCACAAATATTTTTAAAATATCAACATTCATTGTGTTTACTCCTTTACTTTGAATTCGACTGTACTGTGTATGTTGGTTATGTCTAGCTATAGCGGCAAGAATGGTCGGTGGCTTCGCATCTTCCTGCGAGTCAAAAAGCGCCTCTCTGTCAGAAGCTCCATCCCCCTCACATTCTGAGCGAGCCGCTTCCGCATTTTTAGTTTATCATAAGTTTTCTTAATGATTGAGATTGGATATTGGTATTAAACTTATCATTGAAAATCTTCTATAATGTAAATATAACGAACATGCATGTTTCAATACGATTATTGGAGTGGTACAAAGTGGAACAAACACTGGTTATGCAAAAAAAGAAGCGTCTCGGTTTTTCACAAGGGATTGGGATTACGCTGTTAATTGCGATTGCTGCGAAATTTTTAGCAGAGCTTCCATTTTTAAATATTATGGGCCAATTGGTTATTGCTATTCTGCTCGGTATGATTTGGAGAGCAACTATTAGCATACCCTATGAAGCGGTAGCAGGAACGAATTTTGCTAGTAAGAAGTTACTTCGGTTCGGGATCATTTTACTAGGGATGCGTTTGAATTTAGTTGATATTGCAAAGGCGGGGCCAAAAGTGCTAGTTATTGCGGGGATTGTCATTGCCTTTACAATTGTTGTTGTATATACGCTAACACGTGTTTTTAAAGTCGATAAGAAACTTGGGATTTTAACAGCGTGCGGGACAGCGATTTGCGGCGCGGCTGCAGTCGTGGCAATTGCACCGCAAGTGAAAGCAAAGGATGATGAAACAGCAGTCGGTGCGGCTATTATTGCTATTTTAGGTACGATTTTCACACTCATTTATACTATATTGTATCCGGTTCTGGGCTTATCTCCTTATGGCTATGGTGTATTCTCTGGGGCGACGTTGCATGAAATTGCGCATGTCATCGCCGCGGCTGCGCCAGGCGGAAGTACGTCTGTTGATATTGCGGTAATTGTGAAGTTAACACGTGTTGCTATGCTGGTACCAGTGGCCATCTTAATTGGCTTATGGTTTAATCGCAGCGAAGGAAAAGGACAAAAGAGTTCATTGCGTGACCTCCCAATCCCGTGGTTTATTTTTGGTTTTTTAGCAATGAGCGCGGTTCATTCGTTAGGAATTATACCGGAGTTTGTTGCAGGTTATATTGTTGTCCTCGCGTACATGCTTATTGCGATGGCAATGGCGGGGCTTGGTTTAAATGTAGAATTTACGACGTTCCGTAAATTAGGAAGTAAAGCATTTGTAGCTGGGTTGATAGGATCTGTTTGCCTATCGATTCTTGGTTATATTCTTGTATATGCGTTAGGGTTTATGTAATGTAACAGAAGGAGATATAGTTCATATGTTTCCTTTTTATAAAATATTATTTCTGTAAAAGCTGTGTACATGAAGAATGTACACAGCTTTTTTGAATTTTTTTACAAAAACACTTGAAAGTTACGTTACGTCATCTTTTACAATGAAAGAGGAAAGGGTGATGGAAATGATTTCGATTCAAGAGCTTACAAAGGAAACGGGAGTTACAGTAAGAACGCTTCGTTATTATGATCAAATTGATTTGCTAAGGCCGAGCGGAAAAACGGAAGGGGGACACCGTTTATATAGTGAAACGGACGTTATTCGCTTACAGCAAATTTTATTTCTAAAAGAAATAGGTTTCTCATTGAAAGAGATTACGAATATGTTAGTGACAGGTGGATTCAGCTTAAAAGAATCATTAGAAAAGCAGCTTAAGTTTGTGCAGGAAGAGAAGAAAAAATTCACTCGGATGGAACGGATTTTACAGGCGGTTGTGTATTCAGCGGAACTTGAAGGAGAATTAAACTGGAAAATTATGTTTGAACTTATTCAACTTTCACAGCAGTCTCCTCGTATACGCGAAATGTTTCAAAAACAAATATTTTCAGATGAGGAGCAAAAACTTCTTCGTAATTTGCCAAATATGAGCGAGGAAGATGAGAATGTTCGAGAATGGGTGGATATATTGAAGCAGTTACGTAGCTTTATGACAGAAGGTAAAGATACATCTCATGATGAAGTACAAGAGGCTACAAAAAGGTTAATGGGGAAATGTATAGAGATGGCAAACGGTGATGAGGCATTTCTAGATAAATTGTGGGAAGTAAGAAAATCAAAAGAAGATTCACAAAAGATGAATATGTATCCAATTGAAGAGGAGCTTCTAGCGTATATGGATGAGGCTTTTCGTATATATGATGAGAGGGAGCGTAGGAAATGAGTATACTTACAGAATATCGTTGGTATTTCTTAATCGGTGCAGAAATTGTATTTTGGGTATCAGCTATTGGATTTTTTTTACTACGTTACGGATTGCGATTCAAGAAAGCCAGTTTCATTGTCGGGATTGTATTGTTGCTTAATGAAGTATTTATTTTAGCTCTAGGTGCCATTGATTATTATCAAACAGGTAAGTTTTCTAACTTTCAAATCATTACGGTAGTGATACTACTATATGCACTCTTTTATGGAAAAAAAGATTTAAAGAAACTAGATATACGTATGCAGAAACTTGTTGCGAAATGGCGGAATGAACCACTTTCGCATATAGAAGAACCGTTAGAGCTAACAGGCTGGGCTTATACAAAGCGGGAGATTGGACAATGGAGTTTACATCTTCTTTTATTTATCGCTATTCACATTGTATTTTTCTTTATGTATGGGTTCGTGCCGATTGAACAGTGGGGAGATTGGCTTGAAAAAGGCATTGTGTTAAATGAGGCGGCAAGTCGGGTGAGTCAAGTATGGAGCGTTGTATTTTTAGCGGATACGATCATTACATTTTCATATGTTATCTTTCCGAAAGAAGAAAAGAAGCTGTCATCCTAATTAGGACAACAGCTTCTTTTTTAAGCAACATCTTCTTTTTGTTCATTTCGAAGAGTGCTATTTTTATAACCGTAACTGAAATAGACAACAAGCCCGATTACAAGCCAGATAACAAAGCCGATCCATGTTGTTATTGGGAGTTGCAATGCTAAATATCCACAGAATAAAACGGCTAAAGCAGGGATCCATGGTACGAATGGCACTTTAAAAGCGCGAGGTAGATCTGGTTGTTTTTTGCGTAAGATGATTACTCCAATCGATACAACGATGAATGCGAATAGTGTACCGATATTCGTTAATTCTGCTAGTTTATTTAAAGGAACGAAACCAGCGAAGAAAGCAACCATAGTTGCAGTGATCCAACTATTGATAACGGGTGTTTTTGTTTTTTTGTTCACGCGAGAAAGTGCTTTTGGTAGTAAGCCATCGCGACTAATTGCGTAAAATAAACGTGTTTGTCCATATAACATAACGAGTAATACAGTTGTAATGCCAGTAATGGCTCCTAAAGAAATGAAACCAGCAACCCAATCTTGTTGAATGTATTGTAGTGCAAATGCAACAGGGTTTTTCACACCTAACTGATCGTAAGGCACAATTCCAGTTAGAATTAATGAAACAACGATATATAAAATTGTACAGATTGTTAAAGAAGCAATAATACCGATTGGCATGTTACGCTGTGGATTTTTGACTTCTTCAGCAGCTGTTGATACAGCGTCAAATCCGATGTAAGCAAAGAATACAGTTGCAGCTCCAGTTGTTACGCCAGAGAAGCCGAACGGCATAAATGGCGTCCAGTTTTCAGGTTTTACATAGAAGGCGCCAACACCGATAAAGAGTAAAACAACAAAGAGTTTGATAGCTACCATGATAGCATTAAAACGAGCTGATTTTTTGGCTCCTCTTGTTAATAACAATGTCATAAGAAAGATGATACAGATTGCAGGTAAATCTACATATGTTCCCGCTTCAGGATTATATGCGCTTGTTAAAGCGGTAGGTAATGTAATCCCGAATCCGCTCAATAGCCCTTGGAAATAACCCGACCAGCCTGATGCAACAGCTGACGAAGCCAATCCGTATTCTAAAATTAAATCCCATCCTAAAATCCAAGCGATTAACTCTCCAAATGTCGCATAGCTATAAGTGTATGCACTACCAGATACCGGTACAGTTGATGCAAATTCAGAATAACATAATGCTGCAAATACACAGGCTAAACCGGAAAAAATAAACGATAAAATAAGTGCTGGTCCCGCATGTTCTGCTGCGGCAACGCCGGTAAGAACAAAAATCCCAGTTCCGATAATAGCGCCGACCCCAAGCATAGTAAGGTCAAATGCGCCGAGCTCCTTCTTTAACGATGCTCCTTTTTGTTCTGACTGCGCTAATAATGCTGAAATGGATTTTTTTCGAAATAGATTCATATAGTTTCCTCATCTCCTTTTGTTTAAAAATTCAGAAAAATAAATTCGTTTTGTCGCATAATGTCGAATCCTTGTAGTTCGTATTCTAATGTGAAAAAATTACTTTGTAAACATATATTTTTTAGAAAATTCTACCTTTTCTGTATTCTGGTTGTTTTTTCTCGCTAATTTCGTGTTGAACGAGTGTATAAAGCCAAAATGAGCGGAGTGACCAACTTAGATAAGTTTGAAAAAAGGTGAGTTCTGTATCAACAGAAGTCATCTTCTTTATATTCAATTGATATCGATAATGATTGTAGTATGTCATATATCTCTTAATTTCATTTTTTAGCTGAGTAAAAGATTCGCAAGGCTTTGTTTGTGGATGTGTGAATGAGCACTGTTCAAATTCCGTCGTTTTTGATTCTAGTTTAATCTTTCAAAAATTGTATTGAAAATTTGAGGTTTTAGGAGTACCATATTACATATTCAAATATTTGAAGATGTAATATGGTACTTTTTCAAATTAAGGGTAAGTAATGGAGGTATTTGAATGGGAAACGAAATGCAACAATTTAAAGCGGACTTCTTTAAAGCCTTAGCACATCCTTTGCGAATAGGTATTTTAGAATTATTGTCAGAGGGTGAAAAAAGTGTAAATGAAATTCAAGCTATTCTTAATAAGGAGGGTTCAGCTGTTTCTCAACAATTAAGCGTACTACGTTCAAAGAATATTGTTGTTGGTACCAAAGATGGGAAACGAGTTTTATATTCTTTACGAGATCCTATGATTGTGGATTTACTGGTAGTTGCAAAGCGGATTTTTAACAACCATTTAATCGATACAATTTCAATGTTAGAGGAACTAGATGTAACAGAGCGTGAATCGATCGGTAAGGAGGGCTAGGTTGAGCATTGAAGTTAAGAAAGAAGATATCATTCAACATGGAATGGAGATATTTCGCTCAATAGGAGCTTATCACGTTTGTAGCATTTGTATTAAAAGTGGAAACTCTTGTTGTTTTTCATGTCAACATTTACAAGATGGAGTTGGATGTCAAAAAAGAAATACAGCTTGTACAGCCTGGTTATGCGGAATTCAGTGCTTTTTGTTTGACCAAATAGGATTACTAGATGAATGGAATCGTTTTTGGAGTGAAATTCCAGGACAAATGTTTCGTAGGGATATTACACCAGATACAGTAAGAATTACATCGTTTATAGATATGAAAAAGCTAGAGAGTCGAAATGGATTACTTTTAGCAGAAAGATTAGAATCCTACGTACAAGAAGGCGGAGATATAGGCAAATTAGAACGGCATTTAAGCAAAACGTATAACCAATATTAGGATGATACTCTTTTGTAACGGGGTAGAGAGCTTTTAAATGTATTTGTAATACAAATTTATCACAAGAAAATATTCTTTCAGGAGAAAAGAAGTAAGATTTATTAAAAATAGAAAAGAAGGTTTTGTAATGAAAGGGTTATTTACAGGAAGGTTTGAAGGATATTCATTAGGACATTTTCAAAAAGATCTTCTTTCTGGAATGATTGTCGGAGTCGTCGCGATTCCACTTGCTATGTCTTTTGCTATAGCTTCTGGTGTTAAGCCGGAGTATGGAATCTATACAACATGTATTGCCGGGATACTCATTTCGTTATTTGGTGGTTCAAAGTATCAAATTGGAGGGCCTACAGGTGCTTTTGTTCCAATTCTTTTAGGGATTGTAATTACCTATGGGTATGAAAATTTACTACTGGCCGGTTTATTAGCCGGAATTATCTTATGCCTTATGGGAATTTTTAAACTAGGATCTTTAATTAAATTTATCCCGCGCCCTGTAACAATTGGTTTTACATCAGGTATTGCTGTTAGTATCTTTACGGGACAAATTGCTAGTTTTTTAGGTTTAACAGGTATAAAAAAGCATGAGGCATTTATAGCAAACCTAAATGAAATCTTTATCCATATTGATACCATTAATTTTTATAGTATTATAACTGCTCTGATTTGCCTTTTGGTTATATTGATAACACCAAAGATTTTGCCCAAAGTACCTGGTTCATTAGTAGGTGTTGCTATTTCAACTATAATTGCTGCTGTATTTTTTTCAGGTCATGTACCTACCATTGGTACAGCGTATGGTACGATTCCGAACACACTTCCTCAGTTTGATATACCAGAAATCACGTTAGAGCGCATAAAACAGTTAATTGGCCCTGCATTTGTTATCGCCATGTTGGGTGGTATTGAATCCCTTTTATCTGCTGTCGTGGCAGATGGTATGACAAATAGTAAACACAACAGTAACAAAGAACTTATTGGTCAAGGAGTTGCCAATGTTGTTACATCATTATTTGGAGGGATTCCAGCAACAGGGGCGATTGCCCGCACGGCAACTAATATTAAAAGTGGGGCTGTATCTCCAATGTCAGGTGTTATTCATGGGATATTTGTGTTATCCACACTTCTACTGTTAGCGCCATATGCCTCACATATTCCACTTGCTAGTATGGCTCCTATTTTAATGGTAGTAGCTTGGAATATGAGTGAACAAAAACATTTTGTTCACATACTTAAGATGAAGACAGGGGATTCTCTTGTATTGCTCGTAACATTCTTGCTTACTGTATTTACTAGCTTGACAACAGCTGTGGAAGTCGGCCTTATTTTAGCTGTTATTTTGTTTACAAAACGTATGAGTAATATGCTTGTCATATCTAAAGTGCTTCCTGATCATACAAAAAAGAATGAAAAATTATTACCACATGTGGTAAATAAGGCACATGATTGTCCACAAATTAGTATTTACACAATAGAGGGCCCACTGTTTTTTGGTGCTGCTCAAACATTTGAACAAAACATTTTAGGGACTATTCATTATAAGCCAAAAGTTTTAATTTTACGTATGGGAAAAGTTCCTTTTATCGATACAACAGGAGAAGCATACTTTAGAAATATTATTCAGCATTTTAAAAAACAAGGTGGCGTACTTCTCATCTCAGGAATTCAATCCGAGTTAAAAGCAACTCTAGATAAGAATGGATTGTACAACGAAATCGGGGAAGAACACTTTTTTGATCACACAGGAGAAGCGATTAACCGCGCTCTAGAACATTTGAATACGAAAAAATGTACAGGATGTAAGCATTTTGCTTTTCATGAATGTGCCCAACTTTCTCAGCAAGCTAATGTAATAAATAATAAAACCAATGCATTGGATTTTTAAATGTATTCTATAAAAAGTTTAGTTGATCTACGTTTTTAATGATTTTATAAAAGCTTAAAATGGAGGAAATAAAAATATGTCTAATTTACCAAATTGCCCAAAATGTAATTCAGAATACACTTATGAAGATAGAAATCTTTTTGTTTGTCCAGAGTGTGCCCATGAATGGGATTTAGAGTCAGGGGCGGAAAATAATGAGGATACAAAAGTTGTTAAAGATGCCAATGGAAACGTGTTAAACGATGGTGATTCTGTCACAGTTATTAAAGATCTGAAAGTAAAAGGAACTTCATCAGTTGTGAAAATCGGTACAAAAGTGAAGAATATCCGTCTAGTTGATGGAGATCATGATATTGATTGTAAAATTGATGGTTTTGGTGCCATGAAATTAAAATCAGAATTTGTTAAAAAAGTATAAATGATTTTTCATACAATAAAATTTTGACCACTGCAAACAAATTAATAGCAAAAAGCCGATTTATCCCTTAGCGCACAGTACACAGGAAATCGGCTTTTTTTTGTGGAATTTTGCTTAGCATACAAAATTCGCGGTTTGTTGGTGCTGCTCAATATTGATTGTCGAAAACTTTACCGAATATCTGTTCGTTTTCTTGGTTTTTTTATGGGCATTCGTGGTAAAATGGGAATACAGATTTTTTACGAGGAGGTCGGTTTTGTTTGGAACATCAATTTGAGATTGTCTCAGAATATTCCCCGCAAGGTGATCAGCCGAGGGCGATAAAGCAGCTGGTAGCAGGGATTAATAATGGTAAGAAACATCAAGTGTTGCTTGGAGCGACAGGAACGGGAAAAACATTTACGATTTCGAATGTTATTAAAGAAGTGAAAAAGCCAACACTTGTAATGGCTCATAATAAAACGCTAGCAGGACAGTTGTACAGTGAACTGAAAGATTTCTTTCCAAACAATGCTGTTGAGTATTTTGTGAGTTATTACGATTATTATCAACCGGAAGCGTATGTACCACAAACCGATACGTTTATTGAGAAAGATGCACAAATTAATGATGAGATTGATAAATTGCGTCACTCAGCAACATCAGCTTTATTTGAACGAGATGATGTCATCATTGTAGCGAGTGTTTCTTGTATTTACGGCTTAGGTTCTCCGGAAGAATATCGTGAGCTTGTTGTTTCTCTGCGCGTTGGTATGGAGAAGGAACGCAATCAATTACTTCGTGAACTTGTTGATGTGCAGTACGGCCGCAATGATATTGATTTCCAGCGTGGAACATTTCGTGTGCGAGGGGATGTAGTCGAGATTTTCCCTGCATCGCTTGATGAACATTGTATCCGTATTGAGTTTTTTGGTGATGAGATTGATCGTATCCGTGAAGTGAATGCTTTAACAGGTGAAGTATTAGCAGAACGTGAACATGTGGCAATCTTCCCGGCGTCTCACTTCGTTACACGTGAAGAAAAAATGAAGATTGCTATTGAAAATATTGAAAAAGAATTAGAAGAACGTTTAAAAGAATTAAATGATAACGGTAAGTTGTTAGAAGCACAGCGGATTGAGCAGCGAACACGTTATGATTTAGAGATGATGCGCGAAATGGGATTTTGTTCGGGGATTGAGAACTACTCCCGTCATTTGACGCTCCGTCCAGCGGGTTCAACGCCATATACATTAATAGATTATTTCCCTAAAGATTTCCTAATTGTGATGGATGAGTCACACGTAACAGTCCCGCAAGTAAGAGCGATGTATAACGGAGACCAAGCGCGTAAGCAAGTACTTGTTGATCATGGATTCCGTTTGCCGTCAGCAATGGATAATAGACCGCTTATGTTTGAAGAGTTTGAAGAGAAAACGAATCAAGTTGTGTACGTATCAGCAACACCGGGTCCATATGAACTAGAACATGCACCGGAAGTTGTGGAGCAAATTATTCGTCCAACTGGGCTCTTAGATCCGCAAATTGATGTAAGGCCAATTGAAGGGCAAATTGATGATTTACTAGGAGAAATACAAGACCGGATTGCGAAAAATGAGCGCGTATTAATTACGACATTAACAAAGAAAATGTCAGAGGATTTAACAGATTACTTAAAAGATGTTGGGATTAAAGTAAACTATCTTCATTCTGAAATTAAGACGCTGGAGCGAATTGAGATTATTCGTGACCTTCGCCTTGGTAAATTCGATGTGCTTGTCGGTATTAACTTATTACGAGAAGGACTTGATCTTCCGGAAGTATCGCTTGTAGCTATTTTAGATGCGGATAAAGAAGGTTTCTTACGTTCAGAACGATCATTAATTCAAACAATTGGTCGTGCAGCACGTAATGAAAATGGCCATGTAATTATGTATGCAGATCGCATAACGAAATCAATGGGAATTGCGATTGAAGAGACGAAACGTCGTCGTCAAAAGCAAGAAGCTTACAATGAAGAGCATGGTATTACACCGAAAACGATTCAAAAAGAAGTGCGCGACGTGATTCGTGCAACAACAGCCGCAGAAGAAACTGAAGTGTATGAAGCGGAGCCAGCTAAGAAAATGACGAAGAAAGAACGGGAAAAAACAATTGCGAAGATGGAAGCAGAAATGAAGGAAGCCGCAAAAGCACTAGACTTCGAGCGTGCAGCTGAGCTGAGAGATTTACTGCTAGAATTAAAAGCGGAAGGGTGAAAATAGTGAGCAAAGATTTTATCGTTGTAAAAGGTGCGAGGGCGCATAACTTAAAAAATATTGATGTAACCATTCCGAGAAATCAGCTCGTTGTTGTGACAGGTTTGTCTGGTTCAGGGAAATCATCGTTAGCATTTGATACGATTTACGCCGAAGGGCAGCGCAGGTACGTGGAGTCTTTATCCGCGTATGCGCGCCAGTTTTTAGGACAAATGGATAAACCGGATGTGGATACAATTGAAGGTCTATCTCCAGCGATTTCAATTGATCAAAAAACGACGAGCCGTAACCCGCGCTCAACAGTTGGAACAGTAACGGAGATTTATGATTATTTACGTCTATTATTTGCGCGTATTGGGACGCCAATTTGCCCGAACCACGGGATTGAAATTACATCTCAAACGGTAGAACAAATGGTAGATCGTGTACTTGAATATTCAGAACGTACGAAATTACAGGTGTTAGCACCGATTGTATCAGGCCGTAAAGGTGCGCATGTGAAAGTGTTAGAAGATATAAAGAAACAAGGTTATGTACGCGTTCGTGTTGATGGAGAAATGCTTGATGTGTCTGAAGAAATTACGTTAGATAAAAACAAGAAGCATTCCATTGAAGTCGTAATTGACCGTATCGTTGTGAAAGAAGGGGTTGCAAGCCGCCTTGCAGATTCTCTTGAAAGCGCATTGAAACTAGGCGGAGGTCGTGTATTAATCGATGTGATTGGAGAAGAGGAACTTTTATTTAGTGAGCATCATGCTTGCCCGCATTGTGGTTTTTCAATCGGTGAATTAGAGCCGCGTATGTTCTCTTTCAATAGCCCGTTTGGAGCTTGTCCGACTTGTGATGGACTTGGTTCGAAACTGGAAGTAGATTTAGAACTTGTGATTCCAAACTGGGATTTATCGTTAAATGGGCATGCGATTGCTCCTTGGGAACCGACAAGCTCGCAGTATTATCCACAATTGCTACAATCTGTGTGCAATCATTACGGAATTGATATGGATATGCCTGTTAAAGATATTCCGAAAGATTTGTTTGATAAAGTACTATACGGAAGCGGCGAAGAAAAGGTATATTTCCGCTATGTGAATGACTTTGGACAAGTGAAAGAAAGTGAGATTTTATTTGAAGGCGTTATTCCAAATATCGAACGTCGTTATCGTGAAACGAGTTCTGATTACATTCGCGAACAAATGGAGAAGTACATGGCGGAGCAGACGTGTCCGAAATGTAAGGGGGGCCGTTTGAAGCCAGAAAGCTTAGCTGTTTTTGTTGGCGAGAAAACAATTGCGGATGTAACGAAGTACTCTGTTCAGGAAGTGTATGATTTCTTTTCCAACATTGAATTGACTGAGAAGCAAGAACAAATTGCTCGTTTAATTTTACGTGAAATTAAAGAGCGAGTAGGTTTCTTAGTTAATGTTGGACTTGATTATTTAACTTTAAGCCGTGCAGCAGGAACGTTATCAGGTGGTGAAGCACAGCGTATTCGCTTAGCGACACAAATCGGTTCAAGTCTTACTGGCGTACTATATATTTTAGATGAACCTTCCATTGGTTTGCATCAGCGTGATAATGATCGTCTGATTCGTACATTACAGGAAATGCGCGACTTAGGAAATACGCTAATCGTTGTTGAACATGATGAAGATACAATGATGGCAGCAGATTACTTGATTGATATCGGCCCTGGTGCAGGAATTCATGGTGGGCAAGTTGTGTCAGCCGGATCACCAGATGAAGTGATGAATGATGAAAATTCATTAACTGGTCAATATTTAAGCGGGAAGAAGTTTATTCCGGTTCCACTTGAAAGACGTAAAGGGGACGGACGTAAAGTTGAGATTATTGGTGCAAAAGAAAATAACTTAAAAAATGCGAAGATGTCATTCCCACTTGGGACATTTGTTGCAGTAACTGGTGTATCTGGTTCTGGAAAAAGTACGATGGTCAATGAAGTTTTATATAAATCCTTAGCGCAGAAGTTATATAAGGCGAAGAGTAAGCCAGGAGCACATAAGGATATTAAAGGTCTTGAGCATTTAGATAAGGTTATTGATATTGATCAATCACCAATTGGGCGTACACCACGTTCAAACCCAGCAACATATACAGGTGTGTTCGATGATATTCGTGATGTGTTTGCACAAACGAATGAAGCAAAAGTACGTGGATATCAAAAGGGACGCTTTAGTTTTAACGTAAAAGGTGGTCGCTGTGAAGCTTGCCGCGGTGATGGAATTATAAAAATTGAAATGCACTTCTTGCCGGATGTATATGTTCCGTGTGAAGTATGTCACGGTAAACGTTATAACCGCGAAACGTTAGAAGTAAAATATAAAGATAAGAACATTTCTGAAGTATTAGGAATGACAATTGAAGATGGGGTAGAGTTCTTTGCGAATATCCCGAAAATTAAAAGGAAATTACAGACGCTTGTAGATGTAGGACTAGGATATATGAAATTAGGACAGCCGGCTACTACGCTATCAGGCGGTGAGGCGCAGCGTGTGAAATTAGCATCTGAATTACATCGCCGTTCTACAGGTCGTACGTTATATATTTTAGATGAGCCAACGACTGGTTTACATGCACATGATATTGCACGCCTTCTAGAAGTATTACAGCGACTTGTTGAAAGTGGTGAGACAGTGCTTGTAATTGAGCATAATTTAGATGTAATTAAGACAGCTGATTACATTGTTGACCTTGGTCCAGAAGGTGGAGACAAAGGTGGTCAAATCGTTGCATCGGGTACACCGGAACAAGTGGTTAAAGAAGAGCGTTCCTATACAGGAAAGTATTTAAAAGAAATTCTACAGCGTGATACAGCTCGTATGAAAGAGAAAATGAAAGAGGTTGAAGTAGGGAGCTAAGCCGATTGGCTGGCTCCTTGCTTTGGTTTGGGAGAGGATTTAGCGCAATAGGTATACAAGTATAAGGGCTGGAATAAGTTGTTATATAAACTCATTTCGATTTTTATCATACAAATCATGGTTCCGAGGTCCAAAGGTGGCCTCTATTCAGTTTCCCCTTCTGTCTTCGCATGTCATGGGTCCTGCTTCTATGCATGGGCGGACGCTCTCTCTCACTAAAAAGGAAAGGTTTTGTATCGTTTTTTAAATGGTCACTTGGCGTTTACAATCCATTAGCGTATGATTAAGTATATATGTCAAAAGGATGTGTAAGAAAATGAGATGGATTCTATCACTTCTTGTAAATAGCGTTGTGTTAATTGTAGTATCAGGTCTTCTGAAGGGAATTGCACCAGACGCATTTTACATAGAAAACATACAAACCGCGATTATCGCGAGCATTATTTTATCGATTTTAAATGTGTTTGTAAAACCGTTATTAATTTTAATTACGTTACCGATTACTGTTTTAACATTTGGCTTCTTCCTAATTGTAATTAATGCAATTACGTTAGAGATGACAGATTCTTTATTAGGTGACGCTTTTAACATATCAGGATTTGGTGTAGCAATTCTGGCGGCAATTTGTATTTCGATTTTAAATATGCTAATTGATAAAGTAATTGTCGAGCCATTAGCTGAAAAGAAGTAGAAAAATGACAAAAAGAAAAACATTTCATGACGCTCATGAAATGTTTTTTTCTATTTACTAGAAACCATATTTCTTGTTTTCAGAAAAAAATGGTACAATATCGGTTAGAATGGAATTTTACATCAAATGAGACTGAACCCGCAGCGGAGTGGAGGTTTACATATGCCAAAAGTAAGGACAAAAGATTTAATTGAACAATTTCAATTGGAATTAGTAAGTGGTGAAGAAGGGATTCATCGTCCAATTGATACAAGTGATTTATCGCGACCTGGAATTGAAATGGCAGGATTCTTTACATATTATCCAGCAGATCGTGTGCAGCTTCTTGGAAAAACAGAGCTTACGTTTTTTGATACATTAACAAGCGAACAGAAGCAAGAAAGAATGACAGCTCTTTGTACAGAAGAGACGCCTTGTATTATCGTAACTCGTAGTCAAGATGTACCTGAGGAATTATTGCAAGCGTCACGTGAATCTGGTGTACCTCTTTTGCGTTCTGCACAAACGACAACAAGATTATCAAGTCGCTTAACGAACTATTTAGAAGGTAAGTTAGCGCCAACAACTGCCGTTCACGGTGTATTAGTAGATATTTACGGAGTTGGTGTTTTAATTACAGGTCAAAGTGGTGTCGGGAAAAGTGAAACAGCACTTGAGCTTGTAAAGCGTGGTCATCGCTTAGTGGCGGACGATAGCGTAGAAATTCGTCAAGAAGATGAAGATACGCTAGTAGGAAGTTCTCCAGATTTAATTGAGCATTTATTAGAAATTCGTGGTCTAGGTATTATTAACGTCATGACGCTATTTGGTGCAGGTGCGGTGCGAAACTATAAGCGTATTACACTTGTAATTAATCTTGAGATTTGGGATCAAAAGAAAAATTATGATCGCCTCGGTCTTGATGAAGAGAAAATGAAAATTATAGATACAGAACTTACGAAGATTACACTACCAGTTCGTCCTGGTCGAAACTTGGCTGTTATTATTGAAGTAGCAGCGATGAACTTCAGATTAAAACGAATGGGAGTCAATGCAGCTCAGCAATTTTCAGAGCGTCTAATGAGTGCGATTGAGCTAGGAAATCAAGAGTAATTTGGAAGAGGGAGGTCATACATATGCTGTTAGGTTCTGTACCACAGCTAGATCGTGTAGCGATTCAACTTGGACCATTCCCAGTCTATTGGTATGGGATTATTATTGGGACAGGTGTTTTGCTTGGACTTTGGTTAGCTACACGCGAGGGTGAACGATTAGGTATTCCAAAAGATACTTTTATTGATCTTGTTTTAATTGCAGTACCAATTGCAATTATTTGCGCACGTGCATACTATGTTATTTTTGAGTGGGAATATTATATGCAAGACCCACGCCAAATTATTAATATTCGTCAAGGTGGCTTGGCGATTCATGGTGGCTTAATTGGAGCGGTTATTACAGGAATTATTTTTGCGAGAAAGCGTGGTCTTTCATTCTGGAAGCTAGCTGATATTGCAGCACCAAGTATTCTTCTTGGGCAAGCAATTGGACGCTGGGGGAACTTTATGAACCAAGAGGCTCACGGCGGTGAAGTAACAAGACAGTTTTTAGAGAGCTTACATTTACCAGAGTTTATAGTGAATCAAATGTATATTGATGGAGTATATTATCATCCAACGTTCTTATATGAATCATTATGGAATTTTGCAGGGGTAATTGTATTATTGTTATTACGCAAAGCGAATTTACGTCGTGGTGAATTATTCTTTACGTACTTAATTTGGTATTCGGTAGGACGCTTCTTTGTGGAAGGCTTACGTACGGATAGCTTAATGTTAGGGCCGCTTCGCATTGCGCAAGTGGTGTCCATCGGGCTTGTTGTGATTTCAATCATTTTCATTATTGTGAGACGTAAAATGGGGCAAGCTAATAAAAGATATTCAGAAAACTAGAGAAAAGTAGCATCTTATATGAGATGCTGCTTCTTTCATATTCAGCCAGTGAAAGGACTTTAACATATGAAAATAAATACAGTGTTATTTGATTTAGATGGAACATTAATAAATACAAATGAACTTATTATTTCTTCTTTTTTACACACGTTACATAAGTACTATCCAGATCAGTATAAGCGTGAGGATGTATTGCCATTTATCGGTCCATCTTTGCATGAGACGTTTAGTTCAATGGATGAGGATAAAGTGGATGAGATGATTCAGTGCTATCGTCAGTATAATCATGACCATCATGACGAATTAGTGGAAGAATATGAAACTGTCTATGAAACAGTTCGGGAATTAAAGAAACAAGATTATAAAATTGGAATTGTAACAACGAAGGCAAGACAAACAGTAGAAATGGGTTTAAAGCTTTCGAAGTTAAATGAGTTCTTTGATGTTGTTGTGACAATTGATGATGTACAGCATGTGAAACCACATCCAGAACCTATTCAAAAAGCATTAAAACTATTGGATGCGAAACCAGAAGAAACTTTAATGGTTGGAGATAACCATCATGATATAGTAGGCGGACAAAATGCAGGCACGAAAACAGCAGCGGTTGCATGGACGATTAAAGGTAGAGAATACTTAGAATCGTATAAGCCGGATTATGTATTAGATAAAATGAGTGATTTATTATCTATTTTGTCTGAGTAAGTGGATAAGGGGAGAGAGCAAAGTGCGACGTATAACGCGCTACCCTGTTTCAGGAGCAAATTCATTATGGAATGTATATAAAACAGTGTCTTTTTTTAAGGTAATGAAAAATTTTATTGTTATTCAAATTGCACGATATACACCATTTTTATCTATGAAAAATTGGTTGTATCGCACATTTTTACGAATGAAAGTCGGAGAGCAAACATCATTTGCACTTATGGTAATGCCAGATATTATGTTTCCGGAGAAGATTACAGTTGGAACGAATTCAGTAATTGGCTACAACACAACGATTTTAGCTCATGAATATTTAATTACGGAATATCGTCTTGGAGAAGTAATCATAGGGAATGAAGTGATGATTGGAGCGAATTCAACTGTATTGCCAGGTGTGAAGATTGGTGACGGTGCTATTGTTTCAGCAGGTACGCTCGTTCATCGTGATGTACCAAGTGGAGCTTTTGTAGGTGGAAATCCAATGCGTATCATTTATACGAAGGAAGAAATGGCAGCTAGAGAAGAAGGTCAATGTTAAAAATGTAACATTTTCCTTCTCTTTTTATGAATAAAAAGGAAATAATTGATTATAATATACTGTTTTGTTTTTTACGGAATCGTTTATACTTATAAATAGAAAAGTGTATGAGCGAAGAAAACAAAAAACTGGAGGATATATGGGGAAAAATCAAAGAATATTTAAGGAGAACGGACAAGTTATCTCATTTAATCAATTAGCTGATTTCTTTTATAAAAAAGGGATGAGGTCTTATCAAGGTCATAAATTACAAGATGCGATTAAATATTTTCGTAGAGCGGCACAAAGTGAGAAAGAGCCGTTTATTTTATGTCAATTAGCAACTGTATTATCTGAGGTGGGAGAGTATCAAGAATCGAATCAAATTTTCTTGAAACTTATCCGTTCACAAGCTGATATTGAACAGTGTTATTATTTTGTAGCAAATAATTACGCATATCTTGGTCTGTTTCAGCAAGCAAAGAAGTATGCGGAGCAATATTTAGAGATAGCTACAGAGAAAGAATTTGTGGAAGAGACGTTAGAGTTACTTGAGATTATGGAAGAAGAATCAATGGATGCGGAAGAGCTTGAAGATGAAGATGAACTAATTGTTATGCAGGAAGAGGCGAATCGTTACATTCGTAACGGACAATTAGAAGAAGCGATTGCTACACTTGAAATTGTTACGAAAGATTATCCAGAATTTTGGTCGGGTTATAATAATTTAGCAATTGCTCATTTTCAGTTAGGAAATGTAGATAAAGCATTAAAGTTAACAGAAATGATTTTAGAGAAAAATCCTGGTAATATGCATGCGTTATGTAATACGCTTATTTTTCTATATTCAATTGGAGAGCACAAGCAAGCAGAATCGTTAGCAAATCAACTAGAATCAGTATATCCGATATCATTTGAGCATCGATTAAAGCTAGGAACAACATTTGCAACAATTGGTCACTTTGAATCGGCATATAAATGGTTAAGGTTATTAAAGCGCCAAGGCTATGAAGGAGATGTCAGCTTTTACTATTGGTTCGCATACTCTGCTTATATGATAAAAGATCAACAGACAGCGGAAAAGATGTGGCAATCTGTTGTAGAATTACATCCTGATAAAAAAGGGAAAGAGCCGTGGAATGCTTTAAATCTAGCTGATGAGGGACAGAATGTTTTATTTGAAGAGCTACGGAAATCTTTCCAGCAAAGTGAAACGTTGGAAGAACAAATGTTAGCACTATATTTAATGAATGAATTAACAACACCTGAGAAAATTGGTTTTTTCTTTGATGTGATGCAGGCGAAAAATCGTGTGCCGATTGTTTCGCAATTGGCAAAATACTTCTTCTTGATGAATAGCCATAAGAGTATTCCGAGCGAGTTACAACCGTTTGAACAATGTATTCGGGTTGCGGATGCTTTATATAATTATACAAATAAAGAAGATGAATTAATTGAAGAATGCTTGCATTTTTGGTTTTGTACGTTTATACGTTTATATACATCTGGAACGGTCTTTACGAATGTGTTTGGTTGGTCTGCCGCAATCGAATATATTGTGCGCGGTCAGCAGAAAAATAAAATGACACAGGCCGAACTTGGAAATATATATAATGTATCTGTGGCAACTGTGAGAAAATATGTGCAGGTAGTCAAGCGTACTCATGCATAGGCAAATCATTGGGAAAAAACAGATGCTAACAGTATAATGAGGGTAAATCACGGTAGGAATGAATAGGAGTGAATAGTGTGTCAGAAGAAAAAATTTATGATGTCATTATTATTGGTGCTGGACCAGCTGGGATGACAGCTGCAGTGTATACATCTCGTGCGAATTTAAGCACGCTTATGCTTGAACGTGGTATTCCAGGCGGACAAATGGCAAATACAGAAGATGTAGAAAACTATCCAGGTTATGAATCTATTTTAGGACCTGATTTATCAAATAAAATGTTTGAGCATGCAAAGAAATTTGGTGCTGAATATGCATATGGTGATGTGAAAGAAATCATTGATGGTAAAGAATATAAAACAGTTGTAGCTGGTAAAAAAGAATATAAAACACGCGCTATTATCGTTGCGAGTGGTGCCGAGTATAAAAAAATAGGTGTACCAGGTGAAAAAGAACTTGGCGGCCGCGGTGTATCATACTGTGCAGTATGTGACGGCGCGTTCTTTAAAGGGAAAGAGCTTGTTGTTGTTGGTGGAGGAGACTCTGCTGTTGAGGAAGGTGTGTATTTAACACGCTTCGCATCAAAAGTAACAATCGTTCACCGCCGTGACGCTCTTCGTGCACAGAAAATCCTGCAAGACCGTGCTTTCCAAAATGAGAAAGTGGACTTCATTTGGAATCATACTGTAAAAGAAATCAATGAAGAGAAGGGTAAAGTAGGTAGTGTAACACTTGTAGATGTGAACACTGGTGAAGAGCAAGAGTTTAAAACAGACGGTGCTTTCATTTATATCGGCATGTTACCACTATCAAAACCATTTACTGAGCTTGGCATTACAAATGAAAATGGTTATATTGAAACAAATGAACGTATGGAGACGAAAGTTCCTGGTATTTTTGCAGCTGGTGATGTTCGCGAAAAGATGCTTCGTCAAATTGTAACAGCAACTGGCGATGGTAGTATCGCGGCGCAAAGTGCACAGCACTACGTAGAAGAGCTGCTAGAGGAATTAAAAACTGTAACAGAATAATAAGGGTAAGAGTCTTTTTGAGAAGCAAGCTATCTTCATAGAAGGTAGCTTGCTTTATTTTTCGTTTGAAATGTAAAATATTTGTTAAATTACTCATGGAGTACACCAAAAGTTATTGTTATACTAGAATCTACGGAAAAAACGATTATGAGAAATGAGGAGTTTATTCAGTATGGAATGGCGTAATATATACCGTGGTTTTTGTATGGGAGTTAGTGATTTAATTCCTGGTGTAAGCGGCGGAACAATTGCTGTTGTATTAGGAATTTATGAAGGGTTGCTTGCGGCACTTAGTGGATTCTTTAGTCGTGAATGGAAAAAGCATTTAGGCTTTTTGATTCCGCTTGGCGCTGGTGTGGCAGCGGCATTTTTAACATTAAGTCATGTGATTAAGTATTTACTGGAAAATCATTATGAACCAACGCAGTTTTTCTTCCTTGGTTTAATTTTAAGTATTTTACCAATGTTGATGAAGGAAGCAAATGCAAAGGAAACATTTAAAACAGGACATATTGTTATACTAATTGTTTCAGCGGTACTAGTAGCTGTAACAGCATTTTTAAAACCGGATAAAGCAGCAGATCCAATTACTTCTTTAACAATTTTAAATACAATTGGGTTATTCTTATCAGGTTGGATGGCGAGTATGGCTATGCTTCTTCCGGGGATTAGTGGATCATTTATTTTATTAATCATCGGTGTATATCCAACAGCGATTAATGCGTTAACAACATTAAACTTGCCGCTCATTGCAGTCATTGGTGCAGGTGTTATGGTTGGGTTTGTTGTGAGTAGTAAAGGAATTAGCTACTTAATAGCGCATTTTAAAAGTGCAACATTCGCTTCAATTATCGGGCTTGTTATCGGATCGATTGCAGTAGTGTTTCCAGGGATTCCGACCGGTGGTATGTCGATTGTAAGTTCTATTATTACGTTTATTTTGGGATTTGCAATTGTATCGTATTTTAGTAAGAAAAAGTGATTGAGAGATAGCTCTCAATCACTTTTTTTGTTATTTGTGTTTATATTTTCTGTGTTTTTTACCAATAATATACAAAATTGATTATTTTGCTGAAATGTTACTAGAGCTTACTTTTCTGCTTTATCTTGCCTCTCAACATTTGGTAGGAAAGTAAATCGCCTGTAAAAGGACAATTTATGACAGGCTACTTTACTTTATTTGGGGGTGTCAAATTTGAAAGTGTCAATATTTATCACTTGTGTTGCAGATGTTTTTTATCCAGAAGTAGGAAAAGATGTCGTAGAAATTCTTGAAGATTTGGGGTGTGAAGTTGATTTCCCTAAAGACCAAACCTGCTGCGGACAGCCTGCTTATAATAGCGGTTATCATAAAGAAACAAAAACAGCTGCTAAACATATGATTGAGGCTTTTGCTGGTTCAGAATATGTTGTAGCGCCATCAGGCTCTTGTGCGATGATGGTTCACGAGTTTGCTAGCTTATTTTCTGAAAGTGAAGCAGAGTGGAAGAAAAAAGCTACTGAACTTGCAAATAAAACATATGAATTCACACAATTTCTTGTTGAAGTATTAGGAAAAGAAGACTTAGGTGCGGAGCTTCATAAAAAAGCAACGGTTCATACATCTTGCCATATGAGCCGATTAATGGGGATTAAGGAACCACCGCAAAAATTATTAAAATGTGTAAAAGGGCTGGAAGTTGTTTCGCTACCACATAATTATGATTGTTGTGGATTTGGAGGCACATTCTCAGTGAAAATGCCAGAAATCTCTGAACAAATGGTAGATGAAAAAGTAAAGCATATTATGGAAACCGGTGCGGAGCTGTTAATCGGGATGGATTGTAGCTGCTTAATGAATATAAAAGGACGTTTAACACGCAATGGTTATCCAATTGATGTAAAACATATTGCTCAAGTATTAAATGAAGATCGAAAGTGAGAGGGGGATATAAAGATGGGAATGAAAATTGGGAACGATCCCTTTCATAAGCGTACTGAAACAGGTATAGGGGATCAATTCATGAGAAAGGCTGTCAGGAAAGCGCAAGATGGTCTTAGAGGTAAGAAATTAAAAGCTACTGAGAGTCTGGGGAATTGGGAGGAATGGCGAGCTTTAGGAGAAGAAATTCGAAAGCATACATTAGAAAACCTTGATTATTATTTATATCAACTGAGTGAAAATATTGAGAAAAACGGTGGTTTTGTTTATTTTGCGAAGACTGCAGAAGACGCAAGGGAATATGTAAAAGGGATTGTAAAAAAGAAAAATGCGAAAAAAATTGTGAAATCAAAATCTATGGTAACAGAAGAGATTAGTTTAAATAAAGCGATTGAAGAAGCTGGAGGAGAAGTGTTAGAAACGGACCTTGCCGAATTTATTCTGCAAGTGAACGACCACGATCCACCATCACATATTGTTGTTCCGTGTCTTCATAAGGATAAAGAACACATTTGTGAAATATTTAAAACAAAGTTAGATTATACTGGAACATCTGATCCTACAGAAATGGCGAGGTTTGTAAGGAATTATTTGCGTGATGATTTTTTTACAGCGGATGTAGGGGTGACAGGATGTAACTTTGCTGTTGCAGAGTCTGGGTCTATCTCTATCGTGGCAAATGAAGGAAATGCAAGACTTGCCACAACGCTTCCGAAAACGTTAATTACAGTTATGGGAATGGAACGTATTGTTCCGACATGGGAAGAACTTGATGTTCTAGTAACTCTTCTATGCCGGAGTTCTGTAGGGCAAAAGTTAACAAGTTATATTACGGGATTAACCGAGCCTGGTGGGACGGATGGACCTGAGGAATTTCATTTAGTCATTGTTGATAATGGTCGTTCTAATATTTTAGGAACAGAATTTCAAAGTATTCTTCAGTGCATTCGCTGTGCGGCATGTATTAATGTATGTCCCGTATATCGGCATATCGGAGGACATGCGTATGGCTCCATTTATCCAGGACCGATTGGAGCTGTGTTGACGCCGCTTTTAGGAGGATATGATGAATATAAAGATTTACCTTATGCATCTAGCCTTTGTGGTGCTTGCACAGAAGCGTGTCCAGTGAAAATACCGTTACACGATTTATTAATTAAACATCGCCGCCGCATTGTAGAAGAAGCGAAACAATCACCTGTAGCCTGGAATGTAGCTATGAAAGGTTTTGAAAAAGCGGTGAATAGCTCTAGATTGTTTTCCCTTGCTGCAAAGACCGCTCCGTATGCGTTAAAGCCTCTTACGAAAGGGGATAAGATTGAGCGTGGAATCGGGCCGTTAAAAGCTTGGACAGATGCGAGAGATTTTCCAGTTCCAGAAAAACAGTCGTTTAGAGATTGGTTTAAAAAACGTGTAAAGGAGAACGATAATGGCCATCCAAAATCGTGAGGAATTTTTACTCCACTTATCAGAAAAGCTTGGCAGAAAACGTCCGGAAGCGGTGAAAAAACCGAACTGGTCTTTTTCTCCGCAGTGGACTGTTTTTGACGGATTCACACAAGATGAACTTGTACTAAAGTTAATAGAGCAATGCGAGGTAATTCACACACAAGTTAAGCGAACAACAAAGGACAGGCTTGTTGAAACATTACAATCTTTTTTAACAGAATGGAATATCCAATCTGTTATGTATTCTAATGATGAACGGTTTAAGGAATATGGTCTCGGTCAATTTTTAAGCAATGAAGGTACAATACATTTTCGTAAGTGGGGTTTAGATCATAAAGAAGAGAATATAGAATTTGCGAAAGCTGCTGACCTTGGCATTACATTCAGTGATATCGCTCTTGCTGAATCAGGAACTGTTGTTCTATTTAATGATGGATTAAAAGGAAGGCATGTTAGCCTTCTTCCTGAATCGTATATTGCAATTGTTCCTAAAAGTACGATTGTGCCAAGGTTAACCCAAGCTACGAAAGTCATTCACGATCAAAATAAAGCGGGAGATAAATTACCAGCTTGTTTGAATTTCGTTTCTGGTCCGTCAAATAGTGCAGATATTGAAATGAATCTCGTTGTAGGTGTACATGGGCCAATAAGAACAGCGTATATTATTGTGGATGATCAATAAGAATTTAAGTTTTCTCTCTTAAGGGGGATTACTGAATAATGAGTAAAAGAGAAACCTCTGCTGCTAAAAGTCGCACTTAATATCTGCATAATTGCTTATGAGATATATAAATTACGAGGTTTTTTATCATTTTAACCGAGAAGACCCCTTCCTCTACATGAAGTGATGATGGGGTCTTCTCGTTTTTTTCTTTTTTAAGAAAATCAATCCTTTTCGCAGAACAAGAGGAAGTGTTTTTGCTAGGGTAGAAACAGTAGGATGTCCCACCTCAAGCTCGTGTAGGGGGAGGTGGGGATAGTTCAATTAGGTTGGGAGTTCCTTCATTGTGACAAAGTGTTTTTGATAGTATAATGAAATAAGTATGTGATGAAGAAATTCATCATAAGTAGCTGAGGTGAAGAAGCATGCAAAGAGTCACGAACTGTGTGTTAATTAAAGGTAATGAAGTTCTCCTATTACAAAAACCTCGTCGAAACTGGTGGGTTGCGCCAGGTGGGAAAATGGAACGCGGTGAAACAGTAAGAGAATCCGTTGTTCGCGAATATCGTGAAGAAACAGGTATTTATTTAAAGAACCCAGCGTTAAAGGGGGTCTTCACTTTTGTTATCCAAGAAGGTGATAAAGTTGTTTCTGAATGGATGATGTTCTCCTTTTTAGCGACAGATTTTGCAGGAGAAAACAAATTGGAAAGCGAAGAAGGCATCATTGGCTGGCATACACTTGATAAAATTGATGAATTAGCAATGGCGCCGGGAGACTATCACATTATTGATTATTTAATTAAAGGAAATGGAATAATCTACGGTACGTTTGTATATACACCAGAATTTGAATTACTTTCATATCGATTGGATCCAAGCTAAACCGTCATGGAGGGGATACAATGACAGCGAATAATGATATTAAAATGGTAATTATTACAGGAATGTCCGGTGCAGGAAAAACAGTAGCGCTGCAAAGTTTCGAAGATTTAGGATATTTTTGTGTAGATAACTTACCACCTATGTTATTGCCAAAGTTTGTTGAGCTTATGGCAGACTCGAAAGGGAAAATGAACAAGGTGGCACTTGGTATTGATTTACGTGGCCGCGAATTTTTTGAGCATTTATGGGGAGCGCTTGATGATTTATCAGAACGCACTTGGATTATTCCTCATATTTTATTCTTAGATGCGAGAGATAGCACTCTTGTAACGCGTTACAAAGAAACAAGACGTTCGCATCCGCTTGCGCCGACAGGACTTCCGTTAAAAGGAATTGAAGCGGAACGTGGTTTATTAACAGACATGAAGGCAAGAGCAAATATTGTACTTGATACGTCTGAGTTAAAACCGAAAGAATTGCGCGAAAAAATTGTTCATCTGTTTTCAACAGAAAATGAGCAAGCATTTCGTGTAAATGTGATGTCATTTGGATTTAAGTATGGTATTCCAATTGACGCAGATTTAGTATTTGATGTTCGTTTTTTACCAAATCCATATTATATTCCACAGATGAAGCCGTTAACAGGACTGGATGAAGAAGTTTCGTCATATGTGCTCAAATTTAATGAGACACATAAGTTTTTAGAAAAGCTGACGGATCTTATTACTTTCATGCTTCCGCATTATAAAAGAGAAGGCAAGAGTCAGCTTGTAATTGCAATTGGATGTACAGGTGGACAACATCGTTCTGTTACGCTTACAGAATACCTTGGAAAACATTTGAAACCAGAATATATCGTTCATGTATCTCATCGTGATGTGGAGAAGAGAAAGGGCAATTAAGGGATGAAAAAAGAGAGAAAACCTAAGATTGTTATCATGGGAGGCGGAACTGGACTGTCTGTTTTATTACGAGGATTGAAAAAGTATCCTGTTGATATTACAGCGATTGTTACAGTAGCCGATGATGGTGGCAGTTCTGGTAGATTGCGTGATGAGTTAGAAATTCCACCACCAGGCGACATTCGTAACGTACTTGTTGCGTTATCAGATGTAGAGCCGCTTGTGGAAGCTTTATTTCAACATCGTTTTACATCCGGAGAAGGTTTAACGGGTCATGCATTAGGTAATTTATTGTTAGCGGGTATGACTTCGATTACAGGCGACTTTTTCCATGCTATTACAGAAACTAGTAAAGTTTTAAATGTAAGAGGTCGTGTTTTACCCGCGGCGAATCAAAGTGTGGTGCTTCATGCAGAACTGGAAGATGGGAGAATTGTAACAGGCGAATCGAAAATTCCGTACTTCGGAAAAAAGATCAATCGTGTATTTTTAACACCAGGTGATGTAGAGCCGCTGTATGAGACGTTAACGGAAATTCAGCGGGCAGACTTACTTGTCTTTGGTCCAGGTAGTTTGTACACAAGCATTTTGCCAAACTTAATTGTGAAAAAAATTGGTGACGCTGTTCTTAATGCAAAGGCAAAAAAAATATATGTATGTAATGTCATGACGCAGGCTGGAGAGACGATGGAATATACAGCATTTGATCATGTGCAGGCTTTACATGATCATCTTGGGGCGCCTTTCATCGATACAGCGATTGTAAATAATCATGATATTCCTGCTGAATTACGTAACTTGTATGCAGAAGAAATGTCTGAACCTGTTGTGATTGACGAAGATCGTTTTGCGGAAAGTAACATTAGTTTAATTCAAGATGAATTAGCAAAGTATGATGATCAAGTTGTTAGGCATGATACATTGAAATTAGCTTCTATCTTATATTCGTTGTTATAAGCATGCGTTATCTCAGGAGAGATAACGCTACTCATTCATATAGGACAAGATTTTTGTTCCAAAATATCGTATAAGGAGGTGGGGCTGTGTCATTTGCATCAGAAACAAAGAAAGAGCTGACAAAGCTTCAGGTGAAGGAGTGTTGTGAGAAAGCAGAACTATCAGCATTGCTTCGAATGAACGGATCACTTTCTTTTTCAAACCGTCGTCTTTCGATTGATATTCAAACAGAAAATGCGGCAATTGCGAGAAGAATTTACACATTGCTGAAAAAAGGATATGACGTGACGGTAGAATTGCTTGTCCGTAAAAAAATGCGACTGAAGAAAAATAATGTATATATCGTTCGGCTTGTTGAGAAATCTCGTGAAATCTTAGCAGATTTGCATATTGTCAGGGAAGACTTTTCGTTTATCCGCAATATCTCACAAGAATTGATTGAAAAGAAATGTTGCAAGCGATCGTATTTACGAGGTGCATTTTTAGCAGGTGGTTCAGTAAATAACCCAGAAACATCATCTTATCATTTAGAGGTCTTTTCGTTATACAAGGAACATAATGATTCTATATGTGAACTGATGAACGGATTTGATTTAAATAGTAAGACGCTGGAAAGGCGTAAAGGGTACATTACGTATTTAAAAGAAGCGGAGAAAATTACGGAGTTTTTAAACATTATTGGTGCACATAATGCATTGTTGAGATTTGAAGATATTCGTATTGTTCGCGATATGCGTAATTCGGTCAATCGTTTAGTGAATTGCGAAACAGCCAATCTAAATAAGACAATTGGTGCCGCTTTACGGCAAATTGAAAATATTCGTTACATTGATGAGACAGTTGGATTGGATGTCTTGCCAGACAAATTGCGAGAGATTGCACAATTACGCATTAGTTATCAAGATGTAACATTGAAAGAATTAGGTGAGATGGTATCTGGGGGGAAAATCAGTAAATCAGGTATCAATCATCGCTTACGTAAAATCGATGAAATCGCAGAGAAATTACGCGCGGGGGAACCGGTAGCAAAAAAATAACGGTAAAGGGGAAATGGGAGCTATGGTTCAGAAACAAGTTGAGGTTGCATTAAAAAACGGCTTACAAGCACGTCCGGCTGCGTTGTTTGTACAAGAAGCAAATCGTTTTCATGCTGATATTTTTATTGAGAAAGATGGTAAAACAGTCAATGCAAAGAGCATAATGGGGATTATGAGCTTAGCGATTGGATCTGGCAGCAATATAACGATTATAACAGAAGGTTCAGATGCAGAAGCGGCTTTAGAAGCGCTAGCGGCATATGTGCAAAATAAACAGTAAAAAGCTATCGCATGTAGCGATAGCTTTTTCAATTGACTTGATTTATGTTATATCATCAAGTCGCTGATATATCATGAGAAACGGCCAATAAAAAAAGGCTATCGCACGTGGCGATAGCCTTTTTGGGAGCGATTCTGAAAGAGCCGCTTCCGCTTTTAGTTATATCCAGCTTCAGCGGCTAGAATCTCCGGTCGTTTCGCCCCCTCGGACGAAGCAAAAAGCGCTTCTCTGTCGGGTGCTCCAACGCCCTACGATTCTGAAAGAGCCGCTTCCGCTTTAAAGTTTATTAACGATTTGTAAAGATTTTATCGATTAAGCCGTATTCTAGTGCTCTTTCTGCTGTCATGAAGTTGTCGCGGTCTGTGTCGCGTTGTAGTACTTCTAATGGTTGACCTGTGCGATCAGCAAGAATTTGGTTTAATTTTTCACGTAAGAATAGGATACGTTTTGCAGCGATTTCAATTTCAGTTGCTTGACCTTGTGCGCCGCCAAGTGGTTGGTGAATCATTACTTCACTGTTTGGAAGTGCATAACGTTTACCTTTTTCACCTGCTGCAAGTAGGAAAGCCCCCATAGATGCAGCCATACCGATACAAATTGTTGATACTGGTGGTTTAATGAACTGCATTGTATCGTAAATTGCCATACCCGCTGTGATAGAACCGCCAGGGCTGTTGATGTATAGGTGAATATCTTTGTCTGGGTCTTGAGATTCCAAGAATAAAAGCTGGGAAACGATTGAGTTTGCTACGTTGTCATCAATTGCGCTACCAAGCATAATGATGCGGTCTTTTAATAGTCGAGAGTAAATATCGTAAGCGCGTTCTCCACGATTTGTTTGTTCAATTACTGTAGGAATTAAATTCATCTGTTATTTCCTCCTTTGAAAGCTTTCTTAGTCTTATAATACAATTATGGTCAATAAAGGTCAAACGAAACCACTTTAAATCAAAAAAATATGTAGTTTTATCATCATTTATTCGCTATGTTTTTGTAATTCCCTGCTTATGTATCTTCAACATCATAACCGAATTATATAAATTTAAACCTGATAGAAGATGTAGAAAAAACAAAAGAACGCCTTTTCTATAGAAGCGTTCTCTTATCTGCTATTCTTTTAGGAGATAGGTTACTTTATTTAAAATATTTTCGATTTGTTTTGCGTTTTTACTATACATTTGACTCGCCGCTTTTGATTTTGTTTCTAAAGAGAATAATTCAAGATCAGCATGGCATTTTTTTAAAGATGCGAGCAATAAAGGTTTATTTTGAGGAGAAGGCATTTGAATTTTATCGTTATAGATATCAATGGTAAGTTGTCCGTAAGAATCCACTTGACCGAGAAAGACATTTTCAATTACAACACCGATTTTTTCTAATTCAGCGTGTAACCAAGCGCGATTATGCCCGCTGGCCGACAGGGGTTCATCGAGTACATTGCCATCCATAATAACGGTTTGTGTTTCTTTTTCATTTGGTACCTTTAATCCGATATCTTTTGCAGTAAGCGGTTGACGATCTTTCTTCAATAACACATTTAATTCACCGCTAGGTTCTAATACGGCAAATTCTACATCAGCAATGTTAAATGCATCTTTTCCTCTAAGAAGCTCAAGTAATTCGTCGCTTGTATATTTTTCTTTTTTTAAATTATCTTCAAGTATTTTTCCATCTTTTACTAAAACGGTAGATTTTCCTTCAAAAAAATCTCTGGCCGCTTTATTTTTTAAGGACAGAATACCTGTGAAAAATGGGACTGCAGCAAAAATGAGTATAGCAAAGACACCATGGAAAAATTTTTGATCTAGCCCTGTAGATACCTGAGCAGCAATATCACCAATTGTCATCCCCGCTATATATTCAAAAAAGGAAAGTTGAGAAATTTGTCTTTTTCCTAACCATTTTGTAATAGCAAATAACATAATTAATATAAATATGGAACGAAGAATGACAAGTGTCCATTCGGGTAGGTGAGACATAGTAATTTCCTCCAGTCTGCTTAAAAACCTTTATATTGAGGTTCTTCACGTTCTAATATTGAAACTCTATTTTTAAGATCAGCGATGACACTGTCCATTTCTAACATACATTCGTGAAAGACTCGCTTTGCTTCTTCATCCGCAGCGTTTTGCGAAAGTGTACTTAGACTTGCTTGGGCACCTTTTAAACTAGCGAGGCATGTCTTAACACTAGCAACAACAGTCATGGGAACACCTCTTATCCTTTTGGTTTGAATAGCAATGCGCCGATAAATCCGAATATAATGGCTGCGGATATACCAGCACTTGTTACTTTAAACATTCCTGTTATAACGCCGACAATACCGTGCTCTGCTGCCTCAGCCATAGCCCCATGAACAAGGGCATTTCCGAAACTTGTAATCGGAACTGTTGCTCCAGCACCTGCAAAATCAATTAATGGTTCATATAAATTAAATCCATCTAATATAGCGCCAATCACAACGAGGGTTGCCATTGTGTGAGCGGGTGTAAGCTTCCCAACATCGAACATAAGTTGTCCGATTACGCAAATGAGTCCACCTATAACAAAAGCCCAGAAAAAAATCATTGTTCCACACCTCCAAACTCAATCGATACAGCATGAGCAATACATGGAATGGTTTCTTCTTGCTGAAATGTAAGAGGAGATAGTAACGCACCTGTTGCAACGACAAGCATCTTTTTGAATTCTCCTTTTTTCATTCGATTTAATAAGTGTCCGTATACGACAGTTGCAGAACAACCTGCACCACTTCCACCTGCTAACACTGGTTGTCCGTCTCTATAAATGAGTAATCCACAATCCTGAAATTGTTTGCTTATGACCTTTGTCCCGTGTTTATGCAGTAAATCATAAGCGATCTCGCGGCCAACGTGCCCAAGGTCACCTGTTACAATTAAATCATAGTGAGATGCATCAATTTGTCGGTCGCGTAAATGAGCTTCAATTGTATCTACAGCGGCGGGGGCCATCGCGCCTCCCATGTTAAATGGATCAGTTAACCCCATATCAACAATTCGGCCAATCGTTGCGGATGTTACTTGTGGCCCATGTCCTTCACTACTCAAAAGGGCGGCACCAGCGCCTGTTACAGTCCATTGTGCGGTAGGCGGTTTTTGTCCGCCATATTCTGTTGGATAACGGAATTGTTTTTCTACAGCAGTATTATGACTGGATGACCCTGTTAATAAATATTTTGCGCCTTTTGCATTTACAATACTTGCGCCAAGAGCTAAACCTTCCATAGAAGTAGAGCAGGCGCCAAATAATCCAAGATACGGAGTGCCAAGTGTACGACAAGCGAAGCTTGAAGGAGTAATTTGGTTAATTAAGTCTCCTGCGAGTACAAATTGAACATCTTCTTTACGAAGTTTTGCTTTTTCCGTTGCACGACTACAGGCTTCTTCAAATAAAATTTTATGTGCCTTTTCATAAGAATCTTGTCCGAGCCACAAGTCTTCGTGAAGGGTGTCAAAGTCTTCAGGAATCTTTCCTTTTGCTTCAAATGGCCCACCGACTACGCCCGTTGAGATGATAACAGGTTTATTATCGAATACCCATGTTCGGTGTCCTTGTAACATTTACAGCCCTCCCCATTGAACAAGAATAGTTTTAATAAGAGCAATTACAAAAGCAGAAAATACACCAAATAAAATAACGGAACCAGCTAATTTAAACATGTTGCCACCGACTCCAAGAACAAAGCCTTCTGTTCGATGCTCGATGCAGGCAGCTATAACGGAATTGCCAAAGCCAGTAACAGGAACTGCTGTCCCAGCCCCGGCAAATTGCCCAAGGCGATCATACACACCAAAACCAGTGAGTAGCATTGAGATGAAAATAAGCGTAGCGACTGTCGGGTTCCCAGCAGATCGCTCGGTAAAATCGAAATACGTGATATAAAAGGTTGAAATAAGTTGACCAATTAAACAAATGAACCCACCGACGAAAAAGGCTTTTATACAATTTTTAAAAACAGGGCGCTTTGGCTCCCGTTGTTGTGCAAACTTTTTATATTCTTGTTGTACAGGTGTTAAATTTTTGTCTTTACTGGACATTTGAACCCTTCCTTTTCCTTTAGAGAACGTACAATTAAGTATCAGATTTCATTTCTGATTGTATGAGTTTCAATTGCTTTTTAATCTGATCTTTGTTTACTTCTTTTTTCTTAATTTTGTTTTCCAGGCTATCTAACAGCATGAAAATTTTTCGATCTGTACTTACGCGAATATCGAAAGTAGGATACTCATCGCTCAATTGTTTTTTGATTTTGCTACGCAGAGGTTTTAATCGAAATCTTTCATGATGTTCGGGCTTGACCGCTATGTAAAGGTCTAGATTAGAATTGACTGCTGTGGCCTTTAGGATTTCCTCCATAGCGAGTACTTTTTTCTTTGCTTCCTGCGATATAGATTGATTAAAGGATTCCGTACTCATTTTTGTTAACTTGGGTCCTTTTTTTTCCTCTTCTCGTTTTGATTCCTCTTTTTTTACTTTTTTATCTAAGGGGCTATTATCGCAGCCAGTAAATGAAGCGCATAGGAGTACGAATAACGCGGTTATGATTCTAAGTTTTCGCATTACAATCATTCCATTTCTATTGCTTTATGTAATTTGGTGTGAAAAAGGATGATATGGAATCATCCTTTTTCTGTTTTTCAAAAAATGTCTACCATCAGACGGAATAGTATGCTCGCTTATTGTTGTCCGTATTGAGGCTCTTCTTGTTGCACTTCTTCAACACGTGGGTTTAAAGAATCGATAATCGATTGAGTTTGCTGTGCAGCTGTTTGGAAAAGTTGCTTCGCTTGTTGGTTATCTGTATCCAGAGCAAATCCCTCTAAGCTCGCTTGTGCACTTTTTAATCCAGAAACAGTTTGTTTTAATTTTGTAATTACAGTCATTGAATGAAGCCTCCTTTGAAATATGAATTCAAAGATTATAATTTGTGAATAGCGTTGAAAATATAATTTCCAAATTTAGGTTAGTGATTTTGTTTTTGAAGAAATGTGGGGAGAGCTTTTTGCGTGATAGTAGTTGCGTACATGGGTATAAGAAGATATAATTACGAGTATATCGTTCATGCGCCCATAGCTCAGTCGGATAGAGCGGTGGTTTCCGGTACCACGTCTGCCGGGGGTTCGAATCCCTCTGGGCGCGTCAAAAAGTCCTAACTTACATTTGTAAGTTAGGACTTTTTATTTTATATATGGTCAAAATCGTTATATATCGGCAATTATCGACTGTTCGAAAATATACAACGTGAATTCCCCCCCTTGTTATATCTGATTATAAGATTTACTATTAGTATGTGGTTATAAAAGGTTGTTCTATATATGTATTTAGATTTCCAAGCGTATAAGTCGAAGTTATGAAAACAAAAGGAAGTCTCCACTCGTTTTCTCCTTTTGTTCTCATTTTGCATGGGATTAAAAAAGTACTGACCGCTTCTTTTTTGATTGGTCCTCTCTTACGCTCAAAAAAAGAAAGGCTTTATGTCAGTTTATATATTTTTTTATTGTTTTCTTTCAATATTATTCATTTTGCAGTTGTAAGATGTAAACGTCATTAATACATATAAATTAATAATATTTTGGAAAGGGTATCTGCACAGGATTCTCCTTTTAAGAAACTTATTGTACAATAGAAACAAGGGGGAGATTAGATTGAAGGCAAGTCTTTTACAAGAACAAAGCTTACGTTTGGCCATGACACAAGAGTTAAGACAAGCGATTACAATGCTCCAATATAACGTGCAGGAACTATCGGAGTTTTTGTATGAGCAATCGATGGAGAATCCCCTTATTGAGTTAAATGGCTTTGAGAGGGAGAAGAAAAAGAGCTCAAGCAAAAGTAAAAGTACAAGCAAACAAGTCGATAATCAAATGGAAATTTACAGTGTGGATTCGAAAACGATTCAGCAACATTTATTGGATCAAATACAGTATTACAAAATAGATGAGCTGGAGCGGAAAACGGCTTCTTTCATCATTATGAACATGGATGAAAATGGTTATTTACAAGAAACAAATGAAGAATTAGCAGAGTTACTTGCCGTACCTATTGATATAGTAGAATGTTCTATGGAACTTGTTCAGTCATTGGAGCCAGCAGGGGTAGGAGCGCGTAATATTCAGGAGTGTCTATCACTTCAATTGAAGCGCTTACAAAAAGGGAATGCCCTCTCAAAAATGATTGTGGATGAATATTTCGCGTATTTTATTAAGAAAGACTGGCGAAAGCTTGTTCACATCTTAAAGTGTAGTAATGAGGAATTGCAGTTAGCTGTTGATTGTATTACATCGCTTCAGCCAAAACCAGGGCTTGCATTTTCTTCTGAGAAGCCGCTTTATATTGTTCCTGATATGGCTGTGAAAAAAGAAGGAGATCGTCTCGTTTTACAAATGAATGAACGCAACATGCCGAGAATTGAAATTCATTCAGAGTATAGCGCGCTTCTTCATAATAGTGAGAGGGACGTTGCTTCATATGTATCTGAGAAGTATCAGCATGTGCAGTGGATTATGCGCAGTTTAAAGCAACGGAAACAAACGCTTTTGCAAGTCATGGAGATCATTATGAAGAAACAAAGCGATTTCTTTTGGCGAGGACCAGAGTACTTAAAACCACTCTCCTTAAAAGAAGTAGCTGAAGAACTAAGTGTACATGAATCTACAATTAGTCGTGCTACACGTAATAAATATGTACAAACGCCGCACGGATTGTTTGAAATGAAGTCATTTTTTAGCAATGCAGTGGTGACAACAGAAGATGAGGCTGTTTCTACAAAGCGTGTCAAACAATTGATTCAAATGCTTGTAGAACAAGAAAATAAGAAAAAACCACTTTCAGATCAAAAAATTTCGAAATTGTTAGAAGAAGAGCATGAGATCGTTATTTCTCGTAGAACAGTTGCAAAATATCGAGAGCAAATGAATATTCCCGCTTCTTCTTTACGAAAAACAATTGGATAGGTGAAGAAGATGAAAGTTGTTTTATATACGAAAACGGACTGTGGTCTTTGTGTGAAGGCAAAACAGGTTTTGAAAGAGGTTCAAAAGGTATATTCTTTTGAAATCGAGGAAATAGATATATACGAAGATGATGAGCTTTTAGAAAAGTATCAAATTATGATTCCGGTCGTGGAAATAGACGGAAAACAGGCGGAATATGGTGTCATTCACAAAGATGTCATAGTAAACTATATAAAGAATGCAGTTAAGAGTTGAATAAGTTTCTATCTCCTGTTACAATAATACACGTAGCAGGGATTATTTTTTTTAACCTAGTGGGACATAAAATGTCACTACGGGACACAAAATGACCACGAGGGAAAATGAACCGATGCAGTGAGGAGAAAAGATATGCGCTCATGGATTCGAAATACAAAAAAATTATTACCTGATTTGCTACCTGTTATGCAAACGAGAATGCAAATTCTTCAGTACATTCGCCTCATGCAGCCGATTGGAAGAAGAAACTTATCTGCAAGTCTTGGTATGACAGAACGAGTATTGCGAAGTGAAGTGCAAGTTTTGAAAGAACAAAACTTAGTTCACGTCGCATCTTCTGGAATGACTTTAACAGAAGAAGGAACAACTGTGGTTCTTGCTTTGGAAGACTTTATGAAAGAAATTTCCGGGTTAAAGGTTTTAGAAAAACAACTTAAGGAAACATTAGACTTGGATGAAGTTTTTGTTGTCCCTGGTGATAGTGACGATTCACCTTGGGTCAAATTGGAGATGGGCCGTGCTTGTGTTACTTGTATAAAAGACCGTCTGACAGCGAATAATATCGTTGCTGTGGCTGGAGGAACAACGCTAGCTGCCGCCGCGGACATGATGCAACTGGATTGCAAAGACTTACATATGCTATTTGTCCCAGCGCGTGGTGGAATTGGAGAAGGGGTCGAATTAGAGGCCAATACCATTTGTGCGAAAATGGCACAAAATACGATGAGCAATTATCGCTTATTGTATGTTCCAGACCATGTAAGCAGCGAAGCATATGCGTCCATTGTGACAGAGCCTTCCGTGAAAGAAGTTCTTGAGTTGATTCGATCTTCCAATATCGTCATTCATGGAATTGGTGATGCGTTAACAATGGCACGTCGCAGAAATACTTCGGAAGCAGATTGGATGAAAATTAAAGCAAGTGATGCAGTTGGCGAGGCTTTCGGTTATTACTTCAATGAACAAGGTAATGTCGTTCATAAAGTACAAACAGTTGGCATGCAACTGAAAGATTTACAAAACGTATCTCACGTTGTTGCAGTAGCTGGAGGATCTTCAAAAGCAAAAGCAATACAGGCTGTAATTAAACAAGGGCACACTTCGATTCTAATTACAGATGAAGGTGCAGCAAAACAATTAACAAAGGGTATTACCCTTTAATATAATCCCCCAAGGAGGAAATTCAAATGACTAAAATTGGTATTAATGGATTTGGACGTATCGGACGTGTGGTATTCCGCGCAGCTCTTAACAACCCTAACGTGGAAGTAGTAGCAATCAACGACTTAACAGACGCTAAAACTTTAGCTCACCTTTTAAAATATGACTCTGTTCACGGAACAGTAAATGCAGAAGTATCTGCTAACGGTGACAGCATCATCGTTAACGGTAAAGAAATCAAAGTTATCGCTGAGCGTGACCCAGCTCAATTACCATGGAGCGACTACGGTGTAGAAGTAGTAGTAGAATCTACTGGACGTTTCACTAAAAAAGCAGATGCTGAAAAACACTTAGGTGGATCAGTTAAAAAAGTTATCATCTCTGCACCAGCTTCTGACGAAGATATCACAATCGTTATGGGTGTTAACCATGAGCAATATGATGCAGCTAACCATAATGTAATTTCTAACGCTTCTTGTACTACAAACTGCTTAGCTCCATTTGCTAAAGTATTAAACGAAAAATTCGGTGTAAAACGCGGAATGATGACAACAATTCACTCTTACACTAACGACCAACAAATTTTAGACTTACCACATAAAGACTTACGTCGTGCACGTGCAGCAGCAATGAGCATGATTCCAACTACAACTGGTGCAGCTAAAGCAGTAGCATTAGTATTACCAGAACTTAAAGGTAAATTAAACGGTGGCGCAGTACGTGTTCCAACTGCTAACGTTTCTCTTGTTGACTTAGTTGTTGAACTTGAAAAAGAAGTAACAGTTGAAGAAGTAAATGCAGCATTCAAAGCAGCAGCTGAAGGCGAATTAAAAGGTATCCTTGGATACAGCGAAGAGCCATTAGTATCTATTGACTATAACGGATGCACAAGTTCTTCTACAATCGATGCATTATCTACAATGACTATGGAAGGCAACATGCTTAAAGTCCTTTCTTGGTACGACAACGAAACTGGTTACTCTAACCGCGTAGTTGATTTAGTAGATTACATCGCTTCTAAAGGTCTTTAATTTTTGAGTTTATAAGCTATCAATGACAAAACGAGGGAGAGGGTTTGTTCCCTCTCTCTTCTTTCGTTTTAGAAGCAAATGTGATAAGCTTTTGAATGGGTTTTGTCAATCCTAACTAGTCGGAGGGAAATCCAATGAACAAAAAATCAATTCGTGACGTAGATTTAAAGGGTAAACGAGTATTTTGCCGCGTTGACTTCAACGTACCTATGAAAGATGGCAAAGTTACAGACGAGACTCGTATTCGTGCAGCTCTTCCTACAATTCAATATTTAGTAGAGCAAGGTGCGAAAGTGATTTTAGCGAGTCACTTAGGGCGTCCAAAAGGCCAAGTAGTAGAAGAAATGCGTCTTACTCCAGTAGCTGCACGTTTAGGTGAGCTTCTTGGTAAAGAAGTGAAAAAAGCAGACGAAGCATTCGGGCCAGCTGTACAAGAAATGGTTGCAGCAATGAACGAAGGCGACGTATTAGTTCTTGAAAACGTACGTTTCTATGCGGGTGAAGAAAAGAACGATGCAGAACTAGCGAAAGAATTTGCAGCTCTTGCTGATCTTTTCGTTAACGATGCATTCGGTGCAGCTCACCGTGCTCATGCTTCTACAGCAGGTATTGCGGATTACCTACCAGCAGTATCAGGTTTCTTAATGGAAAAAGAGTTAGAAGTATTAGGTAAAGCACTTTCTAACCCAGAACGCCCATTCACAGCAATCATTGGTGGTGCGAAAGTAAAAGATAAAATCGGTGTAATTCGTCATCTATTAGACAAAGTAGATAACTTAATCATCGGTGGTGGCCTTGCTTACACATTCGTAAAAGCATTAGGACATGAAATCGGACAATCTCTATGTGAAAATGACAAAATTGACTTAGCAAAAGAGTTTATGGCACTTGCAAAAGAAAAAGGCGTAAACTTCTACATGCCAGTTGATTGCGTAATTGCAGATGATTTCTCTGAAACTGCAAACGTAAAAATTGTAGATATCGATTCTATTCCTGCTGACTGGGAAGGCGTGGACATCGGACCGAAAACAAGTGAAATTTATGCTGATGTAATTAAAAACTCTAAGCTTGTTGTATGGAACGGACCAATGGGTGTATTTGAAATGACTCCATTTGCAGAAGGTACAAAAGCAGTAGGACAAGCATTAGCAGATGCAGAAGGTACATACTCTGTTATCGGCGGTGGTGACTCTGCAGCAGCTGTTGAAAAATTCGGTATGGCTGATAAAATGAGCCACATTTCTACTGGCGGCGGTGCGTCATTAGAATTTATGGAAGGTAAAGAGCTTCCAGGTGTAGTTTGTCTTAACGACAAATAAGAAGCAGCCAAAGAAAAAGGACGGTGCAAAGCATGCGTAAACCAATTATCGCAGGTAACTGGAAAATGAATAAAACTCTATCTGAAGCAGTTAGCTTCGTAGAGGAAGTAAAGGGTCAAATCCCAGCAGCTTCAGCTGTTGATGCAGTAGTTTGCTCTCCAGCTCTTTTCTTAGAGCGTCTTGTAGCGGCTACGGAAGGAACTGACTTAAAAGTAGGTGCACAAAACATGCACTTCGAAAAAAATGGTGCATTCACTGGCGAAATTAGCCCAGTAGCACTTAGCGACTTAAAAGTGAGCTATGTAGTACTTGGTCACTCTGAGCGTCGTGAAATGTTTGCTGAAACAGACGAAACAGTAAACAAAAAGACTCTTGCAGCATTTGAACATGGTTTAACACCAATCGTTTGCTGTGGTGAAACTTTAGAAGAGCGCGAAAGCGGAAAAACATTTGATCTAGTAGCAGGTCAAGTGACAAAAGCACTTGCAGGTTTAACAGAAGAGCAAGTAAAAGCAACTGTTATCGCTTATGAGCCAATTTGGGCAATCGGTACAGGTAAATCATCTTCTTCTGCAGATGCAAACGAAGTATGTGCGCACATCCGTAAAGTTGTTGCAGAAGCTGTTTCGCCGGCAGCTGCAGAAGCTGTTCGTATTCAATACGGTGGTAGCGTAAAACCAGAAAACATTAAAGAATACATGGCACAATCTGACATCGACGGCGCTTTAGTTGGCGGTGCTAGCTTAGAGCCTGCTTCCTTCTTAGGTCTTCTGGGGGCGGTAAAATGAGAAAGCCAACAGCTTTAATCATTCTTGACGGTTTCGGACTACGTGAAGAAACTTACGGGAATGCTGTAGCACAAGCTAAGAAACCTAATTTCGATAGTTACTGGAACAAGTTCCCTCACACAACGCTTACAGCATGTGGTGAGGCAGTAGGTCTTCCAGAAGGTCAAATGGGTAACTCTGAGGTTGGTCACTTAAACATTGGTGCTGGCCGCGTAGTATATCAAAGCTTAACACGTGTGAACGTTGCAATTCGTGAAGGTGAGTTCGACAAGAATGAAACTTTCCAAAATGCAATTAAAAGCGTAAAAGAAAAAGGTACAGCTCTTCATTTATTCGGTTTACTTTCTGATGGTGGTGTGCACAGTCACATGAACCACATGTTTGCTCTGCTTCGCTTAGCAGCAAAAGAAGGTGTGGAGAAAGTATACATTCATGCATTCTTAGATGGCCGCGATGTTGGACCACAAACAGCAAAAGGTTATATCGATGCAACAAATGAAGTAATTAAAGAAACAGGAGTAGGACAATTCGCGACTATCTCCGGTCGTTATTACTCCATGGACCGTGACAAGCGTTGGGATCGCGTAGAAAAATGTTACCGTGCTATGGTGTATGGCGAAGGCCCTACTTACAAAAATGCATATGAGTGCGTAGAGGACTCTTATGCAAATGGTATCTATGATGAATTCGTATTGCCGTCTGTAGTTGTGAATGAAGATGAAACGCCAGTTGCAACAATCAATGATGATGATGCAGTTATCTTCTATAACTTCCGTCCAGACCGCGCAATTCAAATTGCACGTGTATTTACAAATGAAGACTTCCGTGAGTTCGATCGTGGTGAAAAAGTACCTCGCATTCCAGAATTCGTTTGTATGACACACTTTAGTGAAACTGTAGATGGTTATGTGGCATTCAAGCCAATGAACCTTGATAACACATTAGGTGAAGTTGTTGCGCAAGCGGGATTAAAGCAACTTCGCATCGCGGAAACTGAAAAGTATCCGCACGTTACATTCTTCTTTAGCGGTGGTCGTGAGGCTGAATTCCCAGGAGAAGAGCGTATCTTAATTAACTCACCGAAGGTTGCAACATATGACTTGAAACCTGAAATGAGCATTTACGAAGTAACCGACGCTTTAGTAAATGAAATCGAAAATGATAAACATGACGTTATCATTCTTAACTTTGCAAACTGTGATATGGTTGGCCATTCTGGGATGATGGAACCAACAATTAAAGCAGTAGAAGCAACTGACGAATGTTTAGGAAAAGTTGTAGAAGCGATTCTTGCAAAAGATGGTGTAGCACTTATTACTGCTGACCATGGTAATGCTGATCAGGAGTTAACTTCTGATGGACAGCCAATGACAGCTCATACAACGAACCCGGTTCCTTTCATCGTTACGAAAAATGATGTTGAATTACGTGAAGGTGGCATCTTAGGAGATATCGCTCCAACAATGCTTACACTTTTAAATGTGGAACAACCGAAAGAAATGACAGGTAAAACAATTATTAAATAATTAAATTGTATATATAAAAGGAGAGAAATTATATGTCAACAATTATTGATGTTTATGCTCGCGAAGTCCTTGACTCTCGTGGTAACCCAACTGTAGAAGTAGAAGTTTACACAGAAAGCGGCGCATTCGGACGCGCTATCGTACCAAGTGGTGCATCTACTGGTGAGCACGAAGCAGTAGAATTACGTGACGGTGACAAATCTCGTTACCTTGGTAAAGGTGTTGTTAACGCAGTAAACAACGTTAACGAAATTATCGCTCCAGAAATCGTTGGTTTCGACGTAACTGACCAAGCTGGTATCGACCGTGCTATGATCGAATTAGATGGCACTCCAAACAAAGGTAAACTAGGCGCTAACGCTATCCTTGGTGTATCTATGGCAGTAGCTCACGCAGCAGCTGACTTCGTAGGTCTTCCACTATACCGTTACCTTGGTGGATTCAATGCAAAACAATTACCAACTCCAATGATGAACATCATCAACGGTGGTTCTCACGCTGATAACAACGTTGACTTCCAAGAGTTCATGATCTTACCAGTTGGTGCTCCAACATTCAAAGAATCAATCCGTATGGGTGCTGAAGTATTCCATGCGTTAAAAGCTGTATTACATGACAAAGGTCTTAACACTGCAGTAGGTGACGAAGGTGGATTCGCTCCAAACCTTGGTTCTAACCGTGAAGCATTAGAAGTAATCATCGAAGCTATCGAAAAAGCTGGTTACAAAGCTGGCGAGAACGTATTCTTAGGAATGGACGTTGCTTCTTCTGAGTTCTACAACAAAGAAACTGGTAAATATGACCTTGCAGGCGAAGGCCGTAGCTTAACTTCTGCAGAAATGGTTGATTTCTACGAAGGTCTTTGCAACGACTTCCCAATTATCTCTATCGAAGATGGTTTAGACGAAAACGACTGGGATGGCCACAAGTTATTAACTGACCGTCTTGGCAAAAAAGTTCAATTAGTTGGTGACGATTTATTCGTAACGAACACGCAAAAACTTGCTGAAGGTATCGAAAAAGGTATCTCTAACTCAATCTTAATTAAAGTTAACCAAATCGGTACTTTAACTGAGACTTTCGAAGCAATCGAAATGGCTAAACGTGCTGGTTACACAGCAGTTGTATCTCACCGTTCTGGTGAAACTGAAGATGCTACAATCGCTGACATCGCAGTTGCAACTAACGCTGGCCAAATCAAAACTGGTTCTATGAGCCGTACTGACCGTATTGCTAAGTACAACCAATTATTACGCATCGAAGACGAACTAGGCGAAATTGCTGTTTACGATGGTTTAAAATCTTTCTACAACCTAAAAAAATAATTTAAACGTAATTTTTAATCGTTTAAATTAAATGATAAAAACCTCCTATTTGTGATAGGGGGTTTTTATATGTTTGTAATGCATATGAGTAAATGTTAATAAGAGAATCTAATATAATGAACCTGTGATATAAATAAAAAATATTTAATCGAGAGAGGGAATAGAGTGATGGGAATGTTTAAACTGAGTACAGCAATAGATAGTGAAGAATCTAACGAAATTACAGAATGGTTAGAAAAATATATCTTTCCAATTGATTTTATAGAAGACTGCTACTTTGATGTAAAGACTATTTTATATTCAGTCAATCTAGCCAAACATTATACAACATTCTATTCAATTGTCCACAACCCTAAACCGGCGGCTTTTTCCCCAGAAGAGCTAAATGCAGCTATATTGGAAGGGTGTAGAAAAACAGGGATAAATGAAGGATGCTACTATTTTAACGTAAATGTTCACGATAATATTGCAAGGGTAATAGAAAGTATTGGGACATATAGCTTAAAGAGAGCGGAAAAGAATTATGCACTATTTCCATTGTATTACTTATTAACAGAAAACAGAGCAGTTGAAGGAGGGACAAGTTACACTGGGCTTATTGGAAGAAATAAAGATTGGATGTTAACAATCGAATTTGCAAGCAAGATAAATTTCATAGTGCATGGGAGTAAAGAGTTTTGTGATGTAGTATATCAGGCACTATATAAAATATAAATCAAAACATAAAAAGAACAAGAAGTAATGTCTTCTTGTTCTTTTTATGTTTTGAGAACATCCAATTTGATGGAGATTGCTTTCTTAAAATAGCAACTCTTAAAATTCAGAAAATAAAAACTTTATATTTTAGGTCAATGTTTTTGACGTAAATTCCGCTCAAAAACGCAGTCATATCAAGGGTGTAAGCGTGTAACATATGCCGTTTTTGTTGTCAAGTTGATAAATTGCAGGTTTTTACAATGTATACTATGATAAAGATATAAAACAGAAGATCGTATAAACATGAGGGATGATGAACATGAAATTTACAAAGATTATTGTCCAAGTTGCAGCTCTTTACGTGTTTTACATGATTGGAACATGGGTACAAGAAATGGTAGATATTCCGATTCCAGGAAGTTTGATTGGGATGTTTCTATTACTTATTTTACTCAGCATGAAGGTTCTTCCTGTGAAATGGTTTGATTTAGGAGCAGAAACACTCGTTGCTATTATGCCGTTTTTATTGATTCCGCCAACGATTGGCTTAATGAATTACGGTGCTTTTTTTATGAGTAAAGGAATTTCTCTTTTCATTACGATTGTAGCGAGTACATTTTTAATTATTATTGTCGCAGGACATACAGGACAATATCTTGCGAATAGAAAGGAAAAAGAAATGCGATGAGTCAAATATTAATCGGAATTGGTTGGGTTATTCTTACATTGTTATTATATCAATTATCTAAAAAGATTTATAAAGTATTACCAACACCATTTACCATTCCAATGCTTGTAGCGACAGCATTAATGATTGTCTTGTTACTTGTGCTGGATATACCATACCAAGCATACATGCAAAGTGGTGGCGGCTGGATTTCGAAACTGCTTGGTCCAGGTGTTGTAGCATTTGCAATTCCACTATATAAACAGCGTCATGTGTTGCAAAAATATGTTGTACCGATTGCGGGTGGCGTATTAGTCGGAACAACGGTTGCGATTGCAAGTGACTTAGTGATTGCAACGCTTATGGGGACAGATAAAAGCTTAATTTTATCTTCTTTACCAAAATCCGTAACAATGCCAGTTGCCATGAGTGTATCTGAGCAAGTTGGCGGCGTTCCATCATTAACAGCAGCCTTCGTTGTTGTAGCAGGGATTACAGGAACAATTACGGGTCCTCTTTTATTGAAATGGAGCCGCGTTACAAATTCTGTTGGTAAAGGAATCGGTTTTGGATGTGCATCACATATTATGGGTGTGATGAGAGCGATGAAAAATAATGAACATGAAGGTGTCATTGGATCGGTAACAATGACATTGACGGCTATTTTAACTTGTTTACTAGGACCGTTATTTGCGGGCTTGCTTATATAATATGGAAAAGTGAGAGTCATCGAACAGCTCTCGCTTTTCTATTAGATTTGTGCTACAGTTAAATTAACTGAATCTTTGTAGGAGGTACGCCGAGTGCATACGTTATTATCAGTTTTACTTATTATTGTATCGATTTTAATGATTGTTTTAGTAATTATGCAGTCTAGTAATAGTTCAGGCCTTTCAGGTGCAATTTCAGGCGGTGCAGAGCAATTATTTGGTAAACAAAAAGCACGTGGAATTGAAGCGATATTAAACCGCATTACAGTTGTTGTAGCTGTACTATTTTTCGCACTAACAATTGGAGTTACTTACTTAAGCATATAAGTAAAGGCCTTGCGTTTTACAGATATGGAAAGAGAAGAAGCGTTTGCACATTCGTGTGAATGGTTCTTCTTTTTTATTATCGAGAAAAAGTTTCTAATTAGATTATGGAAATGGAACTATGGTAAACTAAGGATAGAAACAATACGACTAGATTACAGAAGAGAAAGAGGAGAAGAAGATGATGAAATTAGCATCTCCGAAACCATTTACATTTGAGGGTGGGGACCGTGCTGTTTTATTACTACATGGATTCACGGGAAATTCAGCTGATGTACGTATGCTCGGGCGTTTTTTAGAGAAAAAAGGCTATACTTGCCACGCCCCAATTTATAAAGGTCATGGTGTACCACCAGAGCAGCTTGTTCACACAGGCCCTGAAGATTGGTGGAAAGATGTTATGGCTGCTTATCAACATTTGAAAGATCTAGGATATGAGAAAATCGCGGCTGTTGGATTATCGCTTGGTGGTGTATTCTCATTAAAACTTGCTTATACATTACCGATTTTAGGGGCTGTTCCAATGTGTGCGCCAATGTACATTAAGAGCGAAGAAATTATGTACCAGGGGATATTGGCATATGCACGTGAATATAAAAAGCGTGAGCAGAAGTCACCAGAACGAATTGCAGAAGAAATGATGGAATTTAAAAAGACACCAATGAATACATTAAAAGCACTGCAAGACTTAATTCGTGACGTACGCAATAATGTCGATATGATTTATGCTCCAACATTTGTTGTACAAGCACGCCATGATGAAATGATTAATACAGACAGTGCAAACATTATCTATAACGGTGTAGAATCCACGTTAAAAGAAATTAAGTGGTATGAAGACTCTACTCATGTTATTACGCTTGATAAACAGCGTGATGAGCTACACGAAGATGTATATAACTTCTTGGAGCAACTAGATTGGTGAAATCTGGTTGCCTCTTTTTTTCATGAGGTATGAAAACCATTCTTTTTAGGGTGGGAGAGGACCAGGTGATGGATAAGTGGTCAGCGCTTTTTTTCGCACCGTGCCGCGTGAAAATAGAAGGAGAAAACGAGTGGGAATCTTCTTTTATGTTCATAGCCGGAACTTAGGTTCAAATAAATCGAAGTTGATATAGAAAGAAAGGTTTAAGATGAGGATTCCGCAGCAGAATAAATGATGAAAAACGAGTGTTTATAGAAGTTTCACTTTATACATCCATCATCTTTCGGATACACTAGATAATATGAGGATTTAAAGGAGGTATTTGTGCTTGGAAGAGATTATTCAAGAACATATTGATAAGTTGTTGTTATTTATGAAAGAAGAAGCGTATAAACCGCTAACGATACAAGAATTAGAAGAGGCATTTGGTATTGTAGATTCCGCTGGCTTTAAAGATTTTGTAAAAGCCCTAGTTATGATGGAAGAGAAAGGACTTGTTGTTCGTACACGTAGCAATCGCTACGGCCTTCCAGAAAAGATGAACTTAGTGCGCGGTAAATTAATTGGACATGCACGTGGTTTTGCTTTTGTTGTCCCAGAAGAGAAGAAAACAGGGGACGATGATATTTTTATTCCGCCTACAGAATTAAATGGTGCACTTCATGGCGATACAGTATTAGCACGTATTAATTCACAATCTAGTGGATCACGCCAAGAAGGTACAATCATTCGTATTGTAGAGCGCGGTACGAAGGAGTTAGTTGGTACATATACAGAGTCAAAAAATTTCGGATTTGTTCTTCCAGATAATAAACGCTGGACAAGTGATATTTTTATTCCGAAAAGTGCATCTATGGGTGCAGTAGAAGGGCATAAAGTTGTTGTGAAAATTACAAGCTATCCGCAGGATCGTTTAAGTGCGGAAGGTGAAGTGATTCAAATTCTTGGTCATAAAAATGACCCAGGGGTAGATATCTTATCTGTTATTCATAAACATCACTTGCCACTCGCATTCCCAGAAGATGTAATGGAACATGCGAACAGTGTACCAGAAACGATTTCAGAAGAAGATTTAAAAGATCGCCGTGACCTTCGTGATCAAATGATCGTTACAATTGACGGCGCAGATGCAAAAGATTTAGATGATGCTGTTACAGTAACAAAACTTGAGAACGGTAATTATAAACTTGGCGTTCACATCGCGGATGTAAGTCATTATGTCCATGAAGGATCTCCGATTGATGTGGAAGCAGCAGAAAGAGCAACAAGTGTGTATCTTGTTGACCGTGTAATTCCGATGATTCCGCATCGTTTATCAAACGGAATTTGTTCATTAAATCCGAAAGTGGATCGTCTTACACTATCTTGTGAAATGGAAATTAACAATCTTGGTGATGTTGTTAGCCATGAAATTTTCCAAAGTGTTATTAAAACAACAGAACGTATGACGTACGCTGATGTAAGAAGTATTTTAGAAGATGAAGACGAAGCGTTAATTGAGCGCTATGAACCGTTAGTACCAATGTTCAAAGAAATGGGGCAGTTAGCACAAATCTTACGTGAAAAACGTATGAGACGCGGTGCAATTGACTTTGATTTTAAAGAAGCAAAAGTATTAGTAGATGAAGAAGGCAAACCAACAGATGTTGTTATGCGAGACCGTTCTGTATCAGAAAAGTTAATTGAAGAGTTCATGCTTGTAGCGAACGAAACTGTGGCCGAGCATTTCCACTGGATGAACGTACCGTTTATGTACCGTGTCCATGAAGATCCGAAAGAAGACAAATTAGAGCGTTTCTTCGAGTTTGTCACAAACTTCGGTTATGCGGTAAAAGGACGTGCGAATGAAATACATCCTCGTGCCCTGCAACAAATTCTTGAAATGGTACAAGGCCAACCTGAAGAAGTGGTTATTTCAACAGTTATGCTTCGTTCAATGAAACAAGCTCGTTACGATGCAGATAGTCTAGGACACTTCGGATTATCAACGGAATTCTATACGCATTTCACATCACCAATTCGTCGTTATCCAGATACGATTGTGCATCGATTAATTCGTGAATACATTATTAACGGTAAAATCGATAATGAAACACAAGCAAAATGGCGTGAAAAGTTACCGGATATTGCAGAGCATTCTTCTAATATGGAACGTCGTGCTGTTGAAGCGGAACGTGAGACAGATGAATTGAAAAAAGCTGAGTATATGCTTGATAAGATCGGTGAAGAGTACGATGGTATGATTAGTTCTGTAACAAACTTTGGTTTGTTCGTAGAGCTTCCGAATACAATTGAAGGTCTTGTTCACGTTAGCTATTTAACGGATGATTACTACCGTTATGACGAACAGCACTTCGCGATGATTGGAGAACGTACAGGTAACGTTTTCCGCATCGGTGATGAAATCACAATTCGCGTTATTAATGTAAACAAAGATGAGCGTGCAATTGATTTTGAAATCGTCGGCATGAAAGGTAGCCCAAGACGCAAATTCAAAGATCGTCCGGTTGTGATTGAGCAGCCAAAAGGCGGTAGAAAGAGACGTGATGGTCGCGGTAGCGAAGAACGTGGTAATGGTCGCAAAAATGAACGCGGCAGCCGCGGAAAAGGAGCTTCTGGTCGTCCGGGGAAAAAGGATGGTAACGGTAAAAAGAAAAAGCCATTCTTTGAAAATGTCCCAGGATTTAAGAAGAAAAAGAAAAAGCGTAAGTAAGAAAGGGGTGGCTTCGCTTGGCACATAAGCGAAGCCACTTCCGCTTTTTAATAATCCAGCTCCAGTGGCTAGAATGTTCGACGGCTTCGCTTCTTCCACACATTCTGAGCGAGCCACTTCCATCTTTTAATAACTTTTGTTAAAATAGTACAAATAGAGGAGGGACGTTAGATGCCAAAAGGTAGCGGTAAAGTTATTGCACAAAATAAAAAAGCATTTCATGATTATTTCATCGATGAAACATACGAAGCAGGGCTTGTCCTTCAAGGAACGGAAATTAAGTCTATTCGCGCTGGACGTGTTAACTTAAAAGATGCTTTCGCACGTGTACATAATGGTGAAGTTTGGGTACATAATATGCATATTAGTCCGTATGAACAAGGGAATCGTTTCAATCATGATCCGCTTCGCACAAGAAAATTACTTCTTCATAAGAAAGAAATCCAAAAGCTAATCGGTTATTCAAAAGAAACAGGTTATACGCTTGTTCCAGTTAAAATTTATTTGAAAAATGGATTTGCAAAAATGGCACTTGGTTTAGCAAGAGGTAAGAAACAATATGATAAGCGTCATGATTTAAAAGAGAAAGAAGCAAAACGTGAAATTGCTCGCGCGTTCCGCGATCGTCAAAAGATGTAATACAGAAATTTACATTTGTAAAATAACAAACGTATGATATAATAATTTTTGTAAGGCCAGTTGAACATTGAAAAACAGCTCATGAGTAGCTATCACGAATATACTTCGTATGCTCCATTTCTTATATGGGGACGTTACGGATTCGACAGGGGTAGTTTGAGCTTAAGTTGCGAGTCGAGGGGATCGGCCTCGTTAAAACGTCAAAGCCAATAACTGGCAAACAACAAAACAACTTCGCTTTAGCTGCTTAATACAGCTTAGCGGTTCCTCCCTCCATCGTCCATGTGGTAGGGTAAGGGACTCAAACTAAGTGGACTACGCCGGAGTTCGCCGTCTGAGGGCGAAGGAAGAGAATAATCAGACTAGCGACTTGGAAGCCTGTCGATAGGCCAAAGAGTTTGCGAAATACCAATATATCGACTATGCTCGTAGAAGCTTAAGTGCCAATACTTTTGGACGTGGGTTCGACTCCCACCGTCTCCACCAATACATATTTGGTGGTTTTTTTATTTTGTGTGATAAGAACCATAAGTTTGCGGCAAACTTATGCTTCCAGGATTTGAAGAATATTTTTAATGTCGCTTTTAAATAATGTCACGGTGTTTATAAAAAAGACGCGATGTTTTGTCCCTTTGGATCTGTTTATCTAAAGGGATGTTTTTATAGTGAAAAGAAAATCTGAACTGAAAGGCGGATTAAGGAACTGTTGAGCGGCAATAAAGTTACTCCACTAAAGGGCCATTTAATTGAATAAGACTAGATTCGTTTTATGATTTCAGAACCCCTCGAAGTCTATACTAGAGAGGTTTTTCTCATTTCAGAAAATCTTTCCATGTAAAATCTAATGTTAAAATTCCAACATGTTTTTCTTTATCAGATTGATCCGTGTTTTTTGTTGCTAATCCTGGTTTCCGAAAACAAACTAGTTCTTTGTAATATCCAAACATTCGACATATTTCAGGTCTTACCGAATGTATTCCACATCTATCTTTATTTAGATCATAAAAAATACATGTTCCATAATATCTTTTTTGGTTCTCTAGCTCTGAACGCATTTTAGTAGGCATTGATTTTATTTTCTTTTTTATTTTCTTAAATTCGCTTTCAGTGACAGGAACTGGACCGCAGCACAACCCTTTACACCCTTTACATGGTAAGATTTCCATATATACAGCCCCCTAATAATTTATTTAATATATAAAAATAATAAAAATATAACGATAAATAAGTAAGGTTTTTACCTCGTCTAAAATGTTGGCAGTGCCCATTTGCACAATGAAAAAAGCCTCGCAAAAATGCGAGGCTTTTAAAAATTATTATTGTGAAAGAGTCAGAGCACGCAGAGGCTCATAACAATTGAATATAAAACAATAAATGCAAGGCCAAAACTTATAAATATTATCCTTAATACCATTATAGCAAAAATTAGTGAAAAATTCAAAATCTAAATAATTATTATTTAATATCATTAGAAGATGGGAGTTTATAAATTCCCAATTGCTAAAGTTGGATTAGTGCTTTCCGAAGATGATCGATAATGGTCATTTCGACTATTATCAAAAAGATATCATGAATATGCGTATTATTGGAATGTATAATAGACTTATCAAAATGGTTTATGATTCGCTTATTCTACAAAAGGGCGCGATTGTGGAGCAAACACAGGTAGAAAAATGATTAAACTTTTTTATAAAAAATTATTCACTAGCAACAAATAACCCAAGCATTTTAATCAAACTTTAATACAAACCAACAGTATTCACGGCAAACTTATGGTTCTAAAAATGGAGTATATCTAATTATCTATAGGTATTAGTGGGTATGTTATGATTTGAAAATTAAATTTGGTTACACACTTGTTATTATTGAATTCATAAAACAAAGAAGATTTATTTTTGGACGAATATGAGATAATTGTTAATTTGTAACAAAGATTGATAATTTATATTTACGTTTGATAAAAATAGCCACTAAGTATAGTGTTATTCGGGATTTCAAACTGTTTTTTATCAATAAGTGAAAAGACAGAGTTTGAAGATAGGGGAACTTATTATAAACCTTTGTTGTTTGTATTTGCAATTTATGATAAATTCATAAAAGTAATATTGATATATATAAATGAAACACATTGTAAGGATTTAACAAAATAATATTGTAATTTTGATTTTATGTGTTTAGTAAATATCGGGAGTTGTTTAGGTTGAGCTCGAAATGGAATGAGGAATTAGAGGAGCAAAGAAATAAACGTCGTAAAGAAGTGCTGGCAGCATCAAGGAAATTATTTTTGGGAAAAAATTTCCTGAAAGTGAACATGAGTGATATAGCTAGTGAATCTGGAATTAGTAAAGTTACGTTATATAAATATTATAAATCTATTGATGAAATCGCCTTCGAAGTACATAATATGTTGTTTTTTGAGATGAAAGAGCTTTTTGTAGGTTTTTCAGATGATGTTCCAGCTTACGAACAGATTCTATTATTTTTAAAACGTTGTCTTGATTTTCTTAAAACAAAAAGGGATATTCTTCGATTTCAAGCTTACTATCGAACACAATATCCTGAAATCATAGAAGTCCGATCGGTGCAAGAGAAAATTTGGGGAATCGTAGAGGTTTTATATCTACTATTTGAGCGAGGGCAAAAGGAAGGAAACATTCGGACAGATATTAGTGGAAAAGAACTATTTATATGGACTGCTAATACTCTTATGGCAATGGCTCAACGTCTTGCAACGAGAGAGCGCTATTTAGAAAAAGAAACATGCGTTTCAGCTGAACGGATGATGGAAATGACAATTGAATCGATTGCAAATTACATAAAAAAGAGCTAATTGATACTTTAAGCATCAATTAGCTCTTTTTTTATTTTTAAAAAGAATAAATTGCCAAATATTAATGATTTTGGTACTATTAACTTCGAGTTAATAGTCTTTTCTTGTAGTTAACAGAGTGAAAAAATGAATAATACAGTATTTCCTAATGGTTTTTTGTGGGCATCCGCGACTGCAGTTCATTAAATAGAAGGATTAAATTTGAATAGTGATAGTTGGGTGGAAGAACATACAAGTAGTTTTTCATATATAATTCCTTTTGGTGATGGAATTGACCATTATCTCAGGTACAGGGAAGAGATCGGAATTTTTAAGGGTTTGGATTGAATCGTTATCGAGTTTTAATTAAATGTAGAAGGATCGCACCTGAAGAAGGATACTTTTCTATTGGAGCGATTAATCGAGAAGGTAGCGAAAGTCCAAAGTAATAGTATTGTAGTTTCGAATCCTAGCGGGAAATTAGCAGAGACATTTTCGAAAGAGTTAAACGATAATTCTTCGTACAAAAAATTCTTAGACGAAGCAGATAGAATATGATGAAAGTATTTTTTAGGAATATCATTAATATGACAAGAAAAATGTTGAGCCATTATTTTCATTTTAATATTGAATTCATATATAAATAAAAATTTAAAGGGTATTAATTGTAATAGGAATCTGATTTATGCCCCTTAAAGGTCGGACATCATACTTTTAAATGTAAAAACAGCGAGAATCATAGGATAGATAAGGAATACTTATATGGATGAAAGTGTTACTTTATCTAAACAGTAGCAGGATTCAAAAAAGAGAACAGACGGTAAGATTTATTGCTAAATCATTAATATATATCAGTGACATTGAATAATAGAATAATTGCTATAACGGAATGTACCCATAGCAACAATAGGAGAGAATGTATGTATTTAAAAAGGATAACTTCGATTTTTTCAATTATAATGATTTTTATGTTTACTATAGGTCAGAGTTTGTTGCCTATAATAGCAAGTGCACAAGAGTTAAGTACAACAGGATTTGTGGATAGTTTTACGATTGATAAAAAAACGATGAAGCAAGGGGATAAGGCTAAAATAAATGTAACCTTCAGTGATAAATCTGGAAATAATATGAAGTCTGGAGATACGCTAACATTAGCACTGCCTCGAGAGTTAACGGGATTTGAGGGAACGATTCCATTAAATGATGAGCAAAGGAATAATTTTGGTTCTTGTAAAGTAACTGCAGGTAAAGTGGTATGTACATTTAATGATATGGTGGAGAAACTTCAAAATATCAGAGGACATTTTTATTTTACTGTTCAAGCTAATGGTGTAGGACAAACAACAAATGTTGAAACAAATTTAGGTACGAATTTAGATAAACAAACTGTCACGATTATTAGCTCTAGCGGTGGTAGTACAGGGTCTGACCCATTTGTCGGCAAAACGGGTTATATCCAACCAAGTAAACCCGATGAAGTGCGTTGGGGTTTGAGGATAAACAACAAGAAAGAGTATTTAGGTAGAGATATTGTTGTGTCTGATAGTTTGCAGGAAGGTCAAACACTTAATAAAGATAGTTTTCGAATAATAGTTAATGACAGAGAGGAGTTAACTATTAAACAATTTCAAGATCAACGTTATGGATATGTTAAGTTTAATGACGACAATCGATCATTTCAAGTCGTGATTAACTGGAGTATGGGAAGTGCAAGGTCTTTTAACGTTTCTTATGCAAGTATTATAACAGAAAGCGGAAAGAGCCAAGAATCTTTCAAGAATGATTATAAGGCTGATTATCAGATTCTACATAAACAACCGGTTTCTCAGTCGGGTACTGCTACAGTCGAAAATATAACATCTGGCAGTGGCATTCAAGGCGATTTACCTCCTAAAGGAACGTTAAGAATTGTTAAGCATCTTGAAGGTGATGAAGAAAAAGTAATACCGAACGTCTCGTTTAAGTTGTATAAAGAATCGGGAGAACAAATTGGAGATGTTTATAAAACAAATGACAAAGGGATAATTGAAATTTCTGATATCCAACCAGGTAAATATTATGTGCAAGAAGTTTCAGCCCCAAATTATATTGACTTTGATCCTCAGAAAAAAGTAAGTTTTGAAGTTAAATCAAATGAGGCAAATGGAGTTAAGTTGCCGATTTCAAATAAAGTGAAAACTATATCCATTTCAGGAACAAAAACATGGAAAGGCGATAAGGTAAAAGATCGTCCAGGAACAATTAAAGTAGACTTATTACAAAATGGGAAAATAATTACAACTAAAGAAGTATCGGCAGCAAGTGATTGGAAATATGAGTTTAACAATCTAGCGGCATACGACTCGGATGGGAAAGAGTATAAATATGAGGTAAGAGAACACCCTGTAGAGGGATATCAATCTAAAGTTAAAGGATATGATATTGTAAATACAAAAATACACGATGCACTACAAGACGAAGAAGTATCAGGTGGATGGGAAACGATTGGTGAATTAGAAGGGCAACAGGCTCTAGAAAACCCAAATGTAACGGAAGAAGAAAATAATTTAGAAAA
>NZ_KI535304.1:132349-303417 GCF_000482345.1 Bacillus sp. UNC437CL72CviS29
CTGAAGAGAAGTGGGAAACAACGGAAGAGTTAGAGAAAAACCCAACTTCAGAAAACCTAAATGTAACGGAAGAAGAAAACAATTTACACGAATCAAAAGTAAAAGAACAAGAAAAAATAGAAGAACGTAAGAAAACATTACCACAGACTGGTGGGCATGTGTCATACCTACCATATATAGGTGGAATGTTGTTAGTATTTGCTTTATTAATACTAGTAATAAATAAAAGAAAATGGAACTAAAATGATGTGACTATTTGAACGGGCTATTAGAAGATAATAGTCCGTTTTTTTCAATTCACTCTATCTATCATATCTTTCGAGAGGACTCCCACCTCTAAACATATGTGAAGGTGGTGAGGTGAATCAAATGGAGTGAATAGAGAATACGATTGCTGAGTGTGTAATGTTTTTATGCGAAGAGAATCAAAAAGTGACAATGAGACAAAAGATAATGCCATTTATAAAAATCAAGAAGTTGGTATCGTACCAGCTACTCCAAGAGTCTTTTTTTTCGTCAAAACAAATAGTGCTAAACCTACTACCATACCAATTGCTGCGACGCCAAAACCAACATGGAAGTTATATTGTTGACCTAATGTACCAACAACTAAAGGAGCTACAAGAGCACCTAAATTAATGCCCATATAGAAAATACTAAAATCAGAGTCTCGACGTGTATCTGATTCATGATATAAATTTCCAACGATGCTAGAGATATTTGGTTTTAATAATCCTGTCCCAAGTATTAAAAATACCATAGAAATAAATAAAGTAATGATACTACCCGGCAATGCTAGAATAAGGTGGCCAATCATAATTAAAACCCCACCCCAAAAGACTGTTTTACTTGAACCGAGTAAACGATCAGAAACCCAGCCACCGATAACACTAGACATGTATAATAGAGAGCCGTAAATTGCCATGATGGAAGTGGCAGTAGCTTGATCAATTCCTAATCCACCTTTTGCAATGGAATAGTACATATAGTAAAGTAAAATGGCTCTCATTCCATAATAAGAAAACCTCTCCCAAAACTCGGTGAAAAATAAAGTGAATAAACCTTTAGGGTGACCAAAAAAGCCCGTTTGAGGGATATTCTCCATCATTGTTTGTTTTTCTTTCATATCCATAACGCTTTCTCCTTCGTATATTTATATATTATTTTAGTATAACGTAAATGTTGAGGATTGAAAGCAGAATATTAAAAGGTATCTCGTACTTAAATTTTGTAATTACACTTGGGAATTAGAAATTTTGCTTATCGTGAAAGGGTTGAAGGATGAGCAATATAGCTCATAAAAGAACATTGCTGATGTATAATTTTTTTCTTATATAATGAATGATGTGCCTGTAGTCTTAAAAAATCGAATCATTTTAGTTTGTTAATTGTGATCATCCCTATGTAAGGTTTTATGAATATATTATTAAAAGCATCAGGATAAGATGCCTTGTTCATCAATTATCTGAAATAATTGGTGAATGCCACCTTGTTCTACTAAATGTGGAGCGTTTTTTTCTGCAACAACGAATGCTTCGCTAGGGTAAGTCCGTATAATAGAAAGTCTATCGATTTTATCGCCAGCGTCTTCGTATAACCGAAATAATATAGCTTTCGTATGTTTTGTTTCCTTCAATAATTCGTAGTCTATGCGTGCCTTTTTTACTGAGGATTCAGTTACTTTTATCATGGTAGCACCTCTTTCAAACTAATCGTAAACGCTCATAAAGAGACATTAGATTTTTCGAAATTCATTTAATAAGCATACGTATAAAAATCAACATTAAGAGCAGTTGAATTTACATTTAACCCTAAAAGTAGGTCGTATTGTTCATTTCGTAAAGACATCTTTAACTCGTAAAGATGTCTTTTTGGTGTTCGTATTTAATCAATCAGCGGCTAATACAAAATTTAGGATCTTCTAATTTTCATTGTGTAAGAGCTGAGTGGCTTTTGCTTCCTTTTTCTGTCCTTTTAAGAAAAACGATACAACGAGGGCAATAATTATAAAGATTAACCCGAGCATGAATGCCCCTTGGAATCCCGATGTTAAGCCGTTTAACTTTTCTACTGGATTCATTGGGTTTGTTGAGTTTTGCATATATTCAGTTGTACCTGAAGACATTTTAGATATAAATATAGCTGTACCAATTGCACCAGCTACTTGCTGTAATGTATTAAAGAGCGCTGTGCCGTGTGGGTAAAGCTCTGGTGTCAATTGATTTAAACCATATGTTTGTGCTGTCATCACAAACATGAGCCCAACCATATTAAGTGCATGGTGGCTTCAAAATAGAAAAAGTGTTTCAGCAGAAGAAATGGATAGATACTTTCATGAAATGATTAATCAAGATATTTTTCAATTGAAAGAGAATGAATGAATACTCCCCCATTTAACTTCGTTTGAAGCAGGGGTACTCTTTCGGTAAAATCTGATAGAGACATTTCTGAGACAGGGGATGTATGGAAGTATGATTTAACACTTCTAAAATTTATATGTTAGGATAATTTTGCTATAATGTATGAGTATGAGTTACATATAGAGGAGTGCTAGAAAATGCGATCATTTAATGTCGATGAATTTATTGCCAGTGTCTTACAATGGATATTAAATATAGCTCTTATCATATTATCCATTGTTTTATCTATCTTTTTAATTAATGAAACGATCACATTTATACAATACATATTTTCCACAAAAAAATATACGTCCTATAAATTAGTTGAAAGTATTATTGTTTACTTTTTATACTTTGAATTTATTGCATTAATTATTAAGTACTTCAAATCGAATTATCACTTTCCGTTACGTTATTTTATTTATATTGGAATTACAGCGCTAATTCGATTGATTATCGTTTCTCATGAGGAACCACTTGAAACATTATTATATGCAGGTGCTATTCTTATTTTAGTTATTGCTTTATATATATCTAATATGAGGGATTTGAAGAAACATTAAATAAAGAAGTAGTGCAAGCCAAGCAGTTGGTTCGCACTACTTTTTTTATTATAGTGATGAAAAGAGACAAAACGCATATTTACTTCCTCCTTGACCTTCAAGTTACTTGAAGGATTAGAATGTGAGTAGAGAGCTGTAAAGGAGCGTTTTGAAATGAAAACTGTTAAGAAATTAAGTGGAAGAATGGAGATTGAAAAATGAGTCAAGAACTTAAACTGCGCCCATTAGAACGAGAAGATTTGAAATTTGTTCATGAACTTAACAACAATGCACATATTATGTCTTATTGGTTTGAAGAACCGTATGAAGCTTTTGTGGAGTTGCAGGATCTATATGATAAGCACATTCATGATCAAAGTGAACGCCGGTTTATAGTAGAAAAAGATAATAATATGATTGGGTTAGTTGAATTAGTGGAGATTGATTACATTCATCGAAGAACAGAATTTCAAATTATCATTGATCCAAAGTATCAAGGATATGGTTATGCAGCGTGCGCAACTCGTTTAGCGATGGATTACGCCTTTTCAGTATTAAATATGCACAAACTTTATTTAGTAGTGGATAAAGAAAATGAAAAGGCTACGCATATTTACAAAAAAGTCGGCTTTATCATTGAAGGTGAGTTGCAGGATGAATTTTTCGTTGATGGTGACTATCATAATGCGATTAGAATGTGCATTTTCCAACATCAATATTTAGAAATGAAATCATAAGTTTTTATACCCTGTTCATAAAATGATAAGATTCAAATTAAAAAATGTTGGCAAAACAGTATTTGATGTTTTACCGACATTTTTTATGTTTAGATATCTATAGTATGATTAGCTCGAGAGTGGAACCGGGCGGTACTTTGATAGAGTTGTTCTTCTTCATTCCATCAAGTTATTTATTTGTTTTTAGTGGCAGTATTTCAGTATTGTTTGTGGCTATCCTTTTGCTATTCAAAAAAGGAAACTTAATTAATTGAATTCATAAATATAAAAAAGAAGTATAACTTAGGGTTATGCTTCTTTTTTGTTTGATCATACATCCAATTATAAGTGTTTGATAGTAGAAGGCTAATATCAAATAGAGAGTGATGATAAAGATTTAAATGGATTAAATTTCCGTACATCAGACATAATAATGCTTAAGAAATTCCAATTAGGATAAAAAATCGCAGTGTCAACTGCTGATATTGGGTGATTAAGATGTGGAAAACGCTTGTTTCTTATCTTCCAGACTGGAAGGTGTTTTTGCAAGCTTTTATCGTATTTTTTGTCCCTTATGTGATCTCAAGAGTTTTTAGTTGGATCCGTACAGTAGAGAAAGAGTGATGAGGATGAAAGAACAGGAATTAAAGATGGAGCAAATAGAAAAACAAGCTGACACATATAAGGACCAAAGTACAGCAGATCATCTTACAGGCAATTTCACTATGGATTTAGCGAGTGTAAAAGAAGAAATTCGTTATAATTCCGATGTACACTTTCGAGAGTTTAACATAGGGTGTACAAATGTTAAAGCGGCACTTGTTTTTGTCGAAGGATTGTCGGATAAAGAGCTTATCGATATGCATATTTTGAAGTCATTGATGTCTAACTTTTATGAAGAATATAAGGGCGCACCGTCTTATGTAGAAGGTACCATTTCAAAAGAGTTTATTAAGGATCAAGTTCTTACCATTAGTGGTATAGAAGAAGTTCATTCTATAAAAAAGTTGATGTCAAAAGTGTTAATGGGTTCAACGGCACTTTTGATTGATGGATTATCAGACGTATTCATTCTTAATACAAAAAAAGGGAAAACGCGGAATATTGAAGAGCCCATATCAGAGGTATCAGTTAGAGGGCCGCGGATAGGATTCACAGAAGTTTTATCTGATAATACCGCTCTGTTACGGATACATGGTGAAAATGAGGGGTTATCATTAATAAAATTCCAGGTAGGAAAGCGAGCAAAAAAAGAGTTAGTTGTTGCTTATATGAAAGAGATTGCTGATTCAGAATTAGTGGAAGAGGTTAAGAAAAGAATTCAGAAAATCGATATTGATAATGTCCCGGAATCAGGATATATAGAGCAGCTCATCGAAGATAATTACCTCAGTCCTTTTCAGCAAGTACAGAGTACGGAGCGGCCGGATCGGGTTATCGCAGCCTTGATGGAAGGGCGGGTTGCAATTTTATTGGATGGAACGCCTTTTGCTTTAATTGTTCCCGTTACATTTAGCATGCTGATGCAATCGCCGGAAGATTACTATGAACGTTGGATTCCAGGCACGTTTATCCGTTTATTGCGTTTTGGAGCAGCTATTATTTCTCTTTTCGCACCTGCTTTGTATATTTCTTTTATCTCATTTCACCCCGGGTTGATTCCGACTAAGTTAGCTATTTCAATTATAGGAGGCCGAGAAGGTGTCCCATTTCCCGCAATTATAGAAGGGCTGTTTATGGAAATAGCCATCGAAATTTTGCGTGAGGCAGGATTGCGCCTGCCTAAGCCGATTGGTTCGGCGATGGGAATTGTAGGTGGATTAATCATTGGACAGGCTGCCGTAGAGGCGGGAATTGTCAGTCCAATTATGGTAATCGTAGTAGCGGCAACTGCCATTTCTTCTTTCGCTCTCTCACATTATAGTACTGCAATTCCACTACGTATCCTTCGCTTTGCAGCTATGTTTTGTGCTGCCATATATGGATTATATGGGGTCATTTTATTCTTTCTTTTCTTATGCAGCCATATAGCGAGATTGAAGAGTTTTGGTGTGCCCTATGCCAGCCCAGCCGTTCTTTATCGATTGAGTGATTGGAAAGATTTCATGATTCGCATGCCGCTTCAGATGATGAAACGGCGTCCAAAAATGATGAATACGAAAGATTCAATACGAAAAGGAAGTGAAGAGTAATGATTACTGGCCCGAAAGATCGAATTCCGACTTCGCAAGCAGTTGTCATTCTTATTAATTATATACTTGCAGTAGGAATTCTTACTCTACCTAGAACAGCTGCGGAGAAAGTAAAGACACCAGATGTTTGGATAACTGTTATTATCGGCGGGCTAATTGCGATGGTTGCAGGGGTAATCATCGTTAAATTAAGTCAACAGTTTCCAGGAGAAACATTTTATCAATATAGTCAAGAAATTGTAGGGAAATGGGTGGGTGTATTACTTAGTCTACTCATTGTAGGTTACTTTGTTATGCTTGCTTCATTTGAAGTTAGAGTGCTAGGAGAGATAACAAGTTTTTTTTTACTAGAAGGCACTCCCGGGTGGGCTATTATTATGCCATTTATGTGGGTAAGTATTTATTTGAACTTAGGAGGTATAAACTCGATTGCTCGTCTGTTTGAAATAATATTTCCAATTACAGTCTTCATTTTTTTGCTGACTTCCTTTATGAGTATTGGAATATTTGAGATAGATAATCTTCGTCCTGTATTAGGATTAGGAGTTATCCCTGTGTTAAAAGGGATAAAAACAACAACTCTCGCATATTCAGGAGCCGAAATCATGTTGCTCCTTTTGGCATTTATGAAACACCCCTTCCAAGCTGTAAAAGTCGTTCTTATCGGAACTGCTATTCCATTAGTCTTTTATGTCATTACAGTTGTTATGGTGATGGGAACGTTTTCAGTTGATGGAGTAGTAATGAGAACCTGGCCTTCAATTGATCTTATGCGAAGCTTTGAAATCCCCGGTTTGATATTTGAACGGTTTGAGTCTTTATTACTGGTGATATGGATTATGCAAATCTTTGCAACGTATACAATCTGCTACTATGCTTCTTCTTTGGGATTGGCACAGCTTTTTAACAAGAATAGTCACTCATTTTTGTATGGGTTACTTCCGGTTATTTATATCGTTGCTGAAATTCCGAAAAACATTAATGATCTATTTAAATTTGGGGATATGATTGGCAATGCAGCGATTGTATTATTTGGTATCCTACCACTGCTTCTCCTTGGAATTTCGAGATGGAGGAAGAGAAAGAATGAACCGAAGTGTGAATAATATGCGACTTCTTTTAGTTGTATCATCAGTTCTTTTGCTTCTGGCTCTTACAGGATGTTGGAGCAGTCATGAAATTGAAGAATTAGGTTTTGCGGTAGGCTTGGCATATGATAAAGGAAAGGAGACGGATGTTGAGAGGGAGATAGAAGCAAAAGGTGGAGGTTATCAGAAAAAGAATCTTGTAACATCAACCTTTCAATTTGTTAAACCGCAATCATCATCAGGCGGAGGAAAAGGTGGGGGATCACAACCAAAACCTTACACGAATATTTCTGAAACCGGAGATTCTCTTCATCAATCGATTCGTGAAGTTGCATTAAGAAGGGAGCGCCCTATAATCTTCCATCACACGAAAGTGATTGTTGTTAGTGCAAAACTTGCACGTACGTACAGTTTGAAACAGTTACTGGATGTTTTTATCCGTGATAATGAGATGAGACCGAGTTGTCTTGTGCTAATTAGTAAGGGGCGAGCTAGCGAGACACTGAAATCGAAAGAAGAAGGCGAAATTCCAGCATTCCGTTTGAGTGGAATTTCGGATAATGAATATAGATCATCGCGGATTTTACCTCCTATGCCGCTTGCTAAATTACCAGGAAAGATACAGTCAGGAGCTAGTTTTCTTTTGCCAAATGTGATTTCGGTAAATGGAGAAGTGAAATTTGCGGGAGCTGCCGTAATCAAAGGAAAGACAAAAAAGCTACGCGGTTTTTTGAATGAAAATGAATTGGAAGGCTTAATGTGGGTAACTGCGAAAGGAAAAAGCGGTTTGGTAAGAAGCTTTGATGAAGAGACAGGAAAACCCGTCATGTATGAAGTGAAGTCTATGAAAAGTAAAATTCAGCCTCATGTTAAAGGTGATAGCATCTCTTTTGATGTAGACATCCAATCAGAGGGACGGCTATCTGAAAAACGGATTGCTTCGGGGAAACCTTTTGAAAATAAGTTTCTAAAAAGTGTAGAAAAAGCTACGGAACAAGAAGTGAAGCGACTGGTGAAACAGGCGTTAAAAAAAACTCAAAAACAATATAAGGTCGATGTAGCTGGCTTTGGTAATAGATTAAAAATTAAGTATCCAAAAGTATGGAAAAAGGTCGAAAAAGATTGGGATAAGACATTTAGTAAAGTTCCAATTAAATATAACGTAAAGATAACGATCCAGGACTATGGTACAGAAGGATCTTAGAAGTGAGATTTTTATTGTATGACATAGTATTAGATAAATAAAACATGTTGGTGGAATAGTGAATGACTTTCCACCAACATATGTTTTATGTTTACAATTTCCTATATGAAAGTTGAAAATACGTATATATTCTCTTTATAAAGCTATTCTTATTTCTCTACATATTTTCTTCACGCGCTCTTTATAATGTAGTTCTTTCTCAGGTATTTTCAGCCGATCAATAAAAAGGTTAGCTAGCATCACTGCTGTGTCCAGTTGATAAAACGAGCGGACAATAGGAGAAAGAGATTTGAAAATGTCCTTGTTTCCATACCCTTCTTTAAATTCCTCCCAATTGAGTTCATTCGTTTCTAATATTCTCATTAAGTCTAATAGTGGATGACCAATCAAAGCATTATCCCAGTCAACAATTGCTTTTATTTCTCCGTTATAACCAATGAGGTTCACAGGTCGAATGTCCATATGTAGCAATCTTTTTAAGGAATCTCCTTCTTTTAATATTTGTTCAATTTCTGTTTCATTTGGTAACTGAATGTTATAATTCGCGATTCGATTGAATGCTTCTATTCTTGTTACAAGGCGTTTGGCGAGTAATTTACTACAAGACTCCTCATTTTCATTTTGATAAGGTAAATCCTGAATTGATATATTGTGGAGCTTGCGAATGATTTCCCCAATTTTGCAGGCGGAAACAGGGGTAGAATCAGTTGCTACATAATTTGAAATTAAGAAATCTAATTCTGTAGAAAGGTGTAATCCATGAATTTCTGGTACCGAAAGGCCTTTGGAAAAGCAAAAATTAGAAAGTGTAGCTTCTTTTTGTAAGGAAATTCGGCTACTAAACACCCCGTCATTTAGGTTGTTCACTTCACGCTCCCAAGGTACACGGAAAGCTAATGGGTCTTTTTTAGAATCGCCCCGAAAAACAACGTTTTGTACACCATTTCCTATGATGTCTAAATGTTTTACTGCTAGGTGTGGATACGTGTCAGCTAATATAATGTATAACTTCTCCTTTAATTCCTCTGCCTTGGACTGCGTATGAATCATTTTATCCCTCCTTATTTGCAAGAATAGAGTTCGGAGTATTCTGTCAATTTCATATTATCATATATGGTCTTTAGAGGAATGGAATATAAGTATTAGATAAAAAGGAAAAATTAAACCAATTGATTTTCTTCTCATTATCTGCCAAGCTTAAGAAGACAAAATACTTCAGAGAAAGAAATGTATAGGTGACGAATATGATTGAAATCAAGACTTCCACATTGAGCGATGGAGAATTTAATAGAGGAGTATTTGCAACACGTGATATAAAAAAAGGTGAACTTCTACATGAAGCACCAGTTATCGCTTATCCGAATGAAGAACATCAATTTATAGAGAAAACACTACTTGCTGACTACGCATTTGAGTATGGGATAAATCATTCTGCCATCCTTTTAGGATACGGTATGCTATTTAATCATGCTTACAAGCCAAATGCGACGTATGAAATTAACTTTGATAATCATACATTTGATTTCTATGCTTATAAGGATATAAAAGCAGGGGAAGAGATTCTGATCAACTACAATGGTGACGTTGATGATGATGAGTTACTATGGTTTGATAAGGAGAAAGAAGAAAACGATAAGTAATTAAGTGTAAAAAGAGCACATTCAGTTGGATGTGCTTTTTTGCATGAAATAAAAAAAATTTTGAAACCAAGCTGGCTTTTTATCTATCTAATAAGTGAAAGGAGGGGATACAATGGATGAAATAAAATTAGTCAAAAAGGCAAGAAAAGGTGACGATGCAGCTTTCGAACAGCTCATTCATCTATATCAAGATCAGTTGTACCGCACTGCGTATCTGTATGTACAGAATAAAGAAGATGCACTGGACGTTGTGCAAGAAACGGTGTATAAAGCGTACTTATCCATAGAACAATTAAAGAAACCAAACTATTTTTTGACATGGTTGACACGTATTCTTATACATCATGCCTATCAGTTATTAGGTGAAAAGAAAAAAGTGAAGAAGCTAGAGGATGGAAGAGAAACAGATACATATGGCGGGATGCCAAACAAACTACATCAAATTGAACAAAATATTGATTTGCAGGAAGCGATTCAAAGGTTGGATGAAAATTATCAAACAGTAATCATTTTATATTATTATTATGATTTTTCAATTAATAAAATTGCTTGGCAAATGAATATACCGGAGGGAACGGTAAAGACGTATTTGCACCGGGCGAGAAAGTCTCTAAAAAAATTATTAGGGGGGAGTGATGAGAATTGGATAAGCAGTGGTTTAATGACGAAGTAAATAAAATTGATGTTCCGAAACAAGAATTGAATCTGGCTATACAAAAAGGGATTGTTAGGGCAAAGGCAGAAAAACCGGTTAAAAAGATATATAAGAGAAGAAAAATTGCTGTGTTAACTGCAGCTTCAATCTGTATAGGGATACTAGGCTCAGGATTTGTATTTCCACAAATGACTCGTGTATTAGCGGAAGTTCCGATTATTGGGAAAATCTATTCGCATTTTCATGATTCAATTGGTCAAAATCTGTCAGCAAGTAAGCTTGTAACCGAACTAAACCAGCAAGCGGTAAGCAATGGGATTAGTGTAACGATGAACAGTGTGTATTATGATGGTGGTAGAATTGGGATTACATTTAAAGTAGATAATCCAGATGAAGTAGAGTTAAAGAATACTGTTGCCAATGGTTTTTACTATAATTTTAAACTAGTTGATGGAAGCGAGAAATGGGGGCGTGCAGCTTCATTTGATGGGAAAATTACAAAAGACGGTTGGTTTGGGAATATACACATTAATTATCCAGAAAAAGAGCTTCCTAAAAATACTACATTACCAATTACGATTACATCGATTGGAGACACAAAAGGAATTTGGAAATTTGATATTCCCGTACAACAATTGGAGAATAAAATGATTCATCCTCAGCAATCCGTAAGTAGTGAAGATAAAGAACATACATTGAACTTTGAAAAGATTACAGTTGGAAAAGGGTCTGTTGCCATTGATTATAAAGCGATATATCCACTTGCTGGAGAGAATGATTTGGCAAGAATTGAGAAGGTGACGGATGATAAAGGTAATGAAATGGATTTTAAAACATCTGGGATTGAATTTGGAAGAGAAAAGGTTGGAAATCAGGTTGAATCTGATGAAAGGTCTATTTTTGGACAAGTTCCAGAGAACGCAGAATTTATTACGCTACATCCAAATGTGAGGTTATCTGAAAAGCCATCTATTCAGTCTTTAAATCAAAAGACACCATTTGAAATAAAAAGTGCTCGTAGTGATTTAAAGGTTGTCGTCAATAAAATTCAGCATAAAAAACAGCGATTAATCGTGCAATATACACTTCAAAATGCCGATACAAAACATAAGTCTATGGATGAATTGATCAATTGTGGGGAAGTTATGAATTTAATGGATTCTTCATATGTAGATAAGGAATTTGCACCAATTGGTCATGTGATAAAGGGAAGCGATGTGAAGGTATTGAATAAGGAAAAATTACAATTCCAAGCAACATTTCAGCTAGATGGGGAATATGGTGTGAAGAATTTTAGTTTAAAGAATTATGTATTAGAAGTAGAGATGTCACCATATCATCCTGAAAAATCATTACCGCCAGTCAAAATTCAATTAAAATAATCGAAAAAAGGATGCCCTTAACATATAAAGCGGCATCTTTTATATTACAACAGCCTTACATTTTTATAATGCCTATTCTTGATGTGACAAAATATCGACATTTTTATCAGTTTGAAAAGTTCCTTCTTTAATCATATTTTTTCACATTGACATGCGATATAATAGAGTTTTGTAAAGGAAGAGATTAGATTTCAAGTTTCTTTGTCTTAAACTTGGTTATACCGGAAAATTTTTGAAGCTAAAGTTTTCTTCTCGATTTTTTGATAAGATAGAGACGGAAGCTATCTTACTAAACTATTTAGGTAATCTATGTGGTGGCCGATTATCTACTTATTTTCAGCATGGCATTACATGTAGTGTAGTAAATGAACTTGTAAGCGGAATGAAAGAGAATAAGGAAAATGGTTTTAAGAATGCTGGAACTATCGAGAGGATAGGCCATTAATTATTAATAGAAATAGAGGAATCATAGAATGAATATGCAGGAAGTATATAAATATTTACGTACAGTATTACCAGAAGAACATGTAAAACAAGATGAAATGTTAAAGAATCATACGCATATAAAAGTAGGGGGAAAAGCAGATATATTTGTACAGCCTACTACCTATACTGAAATTCAACAAGTTGTACAGTATGCAAATGAACATAACATTCCAATTACGTTTTTAGGAAACGGCTCTAATGTGATTATAAAAGACGGTGGTATTCGCGGGATTACAGTAAGTTTAATTCATATTACAGATGTGACTGTGACAGGAACAAAGATTGTAGCACAATGTGGTGCGGCGATTATTGATGTATCACGAATTGCGTTAGATCACTGTTTAACAGGACTTGAATTTGCTTGTGGTATACCTGGTTCAGTTGGAGGAGCGTTATACATGAATGCCGGTGCATACGGCGGTGAGATTGCGTATGTGTTAACGGAAGCTATTGTAATGACAGGTGATGGAGAGTTACGTACTTTAACGAAAGACGACTTTGATTTTGGATATCGTAAAAGTACATTTGCTAACAATCATTACATTATACTTGAAGCGAAATTTGAACTTACAGAAGGTGTACGTGAAGAGATTAAAGAAAAGATGGATGATTTAACGTTTAAACGTGAATCCAAACAGCCTTTAGAGTATCCTTCATGCGGTAGTGTATTTAAGCGCCCGCCAAATAACTTTGCTGGTAAGCTTATTCAAGAATCAGGACTGCAAGGAAAGCGAATTGGCGGCGTAGAAGTTTCAATAAAACATGCTGGGTTTATGGTAAACGTTGATAATGGAACCGCGCAAGATTATATCGATTTAATTCATTTTGTACAAAAAACAGTTGAAGAAAAATTCGGTGTGAAGTTAGAGAGAGAAGTAAGGATTATTGGAGAAGATATACAATAATCTTTGAAATAAAGGCGCATAAAAATGCGAATTATTTCAAAATACCTTTTGGTTATTATTTACAATGAATTATAAATTCAATATAATGGCTAATAATTTAACATATGAAATACGTTGAAAGAGCCCAGTAGCAGTTTGTCACTGTTATCGAGAGAGCTAGGGGTTGCTGGAACCTAGCACAAACAAACTTGTGAATTACACTCTGGAGTATCTTAGGTAATGCTAAGCGGAGTAGCAATCGATATTATTGCTAAGAGTGGTATGAATAGTAATATTGGCGCTATTCGTGCAATCTGGGTGGTAACACGGTTCATAATCGTCCCTATGTCTAGTGTAGACATAGGGGCTTTTTGTTTTTTATAGGAAATTTAAATTAAAGGGGATGGAAAGACATGAACATTATTGATGAATTAGAATGGCGCGATGCTGTTAATCAACAAACAGATGCTGAAGGGTTACGCAAACTAGTAGAAGAGAAAAAGATTTCCTTATACTGCGGTGTCGATCCAACTGGTGACAGTATGCATATTGGACACTTAATTCCGTTTATGATGATGAAACGGTTTCAATTAGCTGGACATCACCCAGTTATTTTAATTGGAGGAGCAACAGGGACAATCGGTGATCCAAGTGGACGTCAAACAGAACGTCAGTTACAAACATTGGAACAAGTACAACATAATGTGGATGCATTAACAGCGCAAATGAAAAAGCTATTTGACTTCGGTGGCAATAGTGAAGTGAAAATGGTAAACAACTATGAATGGACACATCAAATCAATATTATCGAGTTCTTACGAGATTACGGTAAAAACTTTAGTATAAATAGTATGTTAGCGAAAGATATAGTGGCTAGTCGTCTAGATACAGGGATTTCATTTACAGAATTCACATATCAAATTTTACAAGCGATGGATTTCCATCACTTATACAAAGAAGAAGGTGTCCAATTACAGATTGGTGGTAGTGACCAGTGGGGGAACATTACGAGTGGTTTAGATTTAATTCGTAAATTAGAAGGGCATGAGGCAAAGGTATTTGGATTAACAATTCCGTTATTACTAAAATCAGATGGTACGAAGTTTGGTAAATCAGCAGGCGGAGCAGTATGGTTAGATTCTGCAAAAACAACGCCATTTGAGTTCTACCAGTTCTGGGTGAATACAGATGATCGTGATGTCATTAAGTACTTGAAATACTTTACGTTCTTAACGAAAGAGAAAATTGATCAATTAGCAGTTAAAGTTCAAACGGAGCCTCATAAACGCGAGGCGCAAAAAGTATTGGCTGAAGAAATGACAAAATTTGTTCATGGTGAGCACGCACTTTCGCAAGCATTAAAAATTACAGCAGCGTTATTTAGTGGGGATATTAAATCATTAACTGCTGATGAAATTGAACAAGGTTTTAAAGATATGCCAACTTTCCATACTTCAAAAGAAACAAAAAATATTGTCGAGTGGTTAGTTGATTTAGGAATTGAACCTTCTAGACGTCAAGCGCGCGAAGATATTAATAATGGAGCAATCTTGATGAATGGAGATAAAGTAACGGATGTGAATATAGATGTTACGGCAGAAAATTCATTCGATGGAAGATTTATCATTATCCGTAAAGGTAAAAAGAATTACAGCTTGGTGAAATTAGGAGCATAGAATTTGGATATAGGGTGGAAGTGAGGAGAGATCCTTGCTTCTACTTTTCTGTATACACAATTTCGCCACAAAAAAATCAGTATATTAGGACTATTAAAGAGGTTTATCTAGCCTTTTTGCCGAATAAACATAATATAGATAATTACGGACAAAAAACCCGAATCATGTTTCATCATGATTCGGGCTAGTAGTTGGATTAGTAAGCTAAGCTGAATAATCCTTTAATGTGTGATAAGTAACGAACGTTACTTGCTTCTTTCATTAATGATGCTGGTAGACCTTTAAGTGGAGTTGAGCTTGCTCCGATTGTAGCAACAGCATCTTTACGGCCTAGACTTGCAAGTGTTCCAGAGTTTACTGGTGCGAACTCTTCGAATGCCTTGCCTTCTAGTGCTGCGTATAAGTTGTATCCAATTAACTCACCCATTTGCCAAGCGATTTGTGCAGTTGGTGGGTATGGGCGACCTTCTGGACCGAAGACAACAGCGCTGTCTCCAGCAACGAATACATCTTTGTGAGAAGTAGATTGTAGGTATGCATCAACAGTTGCACGGCCACGGTTTACTTCAAGACCTGATTCGCCGATCAATGGGTTACCTTGTACGCCGCCTGTCCAAACGAATGTGTTTGCAACGATTTTTTGACCGTCTTTTAAGTCAATCTCATTGCCTGCAACGTTTGTTACAGGAAGACCTGTTAAGAATTTAACGCCGCGTGCTTCTAAGCTAGTAGTTGCACGTTCAATTAAATCATCTGGTAATACTGGAAGGATTTTTGGACCTGCTTCAACAAGAAGTAATTTTACTTCTTTAGGATTTACGCCGTGGCTTTTTGCAAGTTTAGGCATAATGTCAGCAAGTTCACCAACTAGCTCAACGCCAGTTAATCCGCCACCACCGATTAAGATTGTAGCATCAGCTTCATTTTTTGTTTTTGCGTATTCACGAATACGATCTTCAACGTGTTTGAAGATTTTGTTTGCATCAGCAGCAGATTTTAATACCATGCTGTTTTCTTCTAGTCCTGGAATACCGAAGTAAGCAGTTTTACTTCCTAAAGCAACTACAAGTGCATCGTAAGATAAAGTAGTGCCACCAGCTAGTTTTATTTCTTTTTTATCTACAGAGAATGACTCAACAGTTGCAATTTTAAGATCGATGTCTTTGCCTTTGAAAAGTTTTGTAAGCGGCATTGCAATTGCTTGCTCAGAAACGTTACCTGCTGCTAAGCGGTGTAGTTCTGTAATGATTTGGTGTGTTGGGTATTGGTTAATCACTGTAACTTGTGCTTCTGATTTGCTGTAATATTTACGTACATTTAAAGCGGCAAGAAGTCCGCCATAACCAGCGCCTAAGATGACAATTTGTTTTGACATAGTATGATATCCCCCGTCTTTACTAATTGTTGTTATAAGATAAATTATTTATTATTGCGTTCTGCACTAATTTGAAGATAAGCATTGATGAAGCGGAACATTTTTTGTGCTTGTGGATCTTTTAGTAATTTTAAAAGACCGAAAAGGCCGATAACTTCAGTGCTTTCATCAGCACGATCTTTTGCTTCGATAGCAGTTGCTGCCATGCTTTTCACTGTATCTTTGACAGGTTCTACAATCTCTTGGATTGCGCCAACAGTGTCGCTTTTTAATACTTCATCAGTAGCAACAGTTTGAGCAAAGTCATAAGACTTCGTTAAAATGTTAACAAGCTCAGTTAATTTTGGAAGCTGTTCTACTAGTGTAGTTAATGATTCTTGTACCTCAGGTTTTAACAATTGATCAAGTACATCAAGTTGTCCTTGGCTAGCAGAAATTTGTAAAGATTCTTGTTCAGGCTTTGTTTGAGTCATAGTTTCTGGCATCTCCAATTCTCCTTTACGATAGCAATACTCTTATTTTTTTAGGAATAAAACATTCCCCAGTAACAGGTAAGCGTTAGCAAAAATTTGCAAAACTTTATACAAAGCTTCACAAAACGCAATAAAATGCCTTTAAATTTATGATTGCAAGTAGTAGATAATCATAAATCCAAAACCATAATTCCTTACCTAATTATTTATGAACTGTCCGATACATGGCTTGTCCGCATAATGGAAAGTTCCTTTATCGGAAAGTGTATATAATATATATCTTATATTATATACTATATACACCCAGGTTAACATAAAAATGATTCCTAATTATTTGACTTTGAATCCGTAACCTAGTATTTGCAAGGGAAAAAAGCATATATTTTATTTTATTATTACTTAAAATGTACTTAAATATAGAGAAAAAAAGGAAAAAATGAGCAAATAAATACTCATTTTTTCCTTTTTTGATTAGGATTGGTCTACTTGCGAGATAGGCATGGATGAATTCCCATTCTTTTCGAGATGGCATTCTCCCCATGTGCAAAGAGAATCCAAAATCGCTTCTAAGGACCAACCATATTCAGTAAGTGAGTACTCTACTTTTGGTGGAACTTGATTATATACCTTCCTTTGAATAACCCCATCTTCTTCTAATTCACGCAATTGCTGTGTGAGCATCTTTTGTGTAATGCCAGGCATTAAGCGTTTTAATTCACTTGTTCGTTTTGTCCCTTTTGTTAAGTGGCAAAGAATAACGACTTTCCATTTTCCGCCGATTACTTCTAAGGTTGCTTCTACAGGAATGTTGTATTTCTTCATATATTACAACTCCTTTAATGAGTCTTTTATAGTCATATGTTACTTTTTAGTGCCTATAGTACTTGAAAGTACGTACTGTTTTTTATGTTGAACATGTTTCATAATAGCATATGTAAGAGGCAAATGAGTAGTACGTTACTAAAAGGTGCCTATGTTACTTTTTAGTACCTATAGTACTTTAAAGTGCGTTCTTCAAAAAAAGAATGAAACCATTCATAATAGCGTTTATAGGTATTAAATATATTTTTTAGAAGATAAAAGGGCCTTTTTATCATACTATTATGATTGGATTTCTTGTGATAAGGAGGAATTCAATTGAGTTCATATACAGTATCATCTTCGGAAGTTCAGACGAATCGAAGAAGTATGTTTGCATTATTAGCACTAGCAATTAGTGCATTTGGCATTGGTACAACTGAATTTATTAGTGTCGGTTTATTGCCGTCTATTTCAAATGATTTACATGTTTCAGTTACAACAGCTGGTTTAACCGTTTCTTTATATGCATTAGGAGTAGCGTTTGGCGCTCCTGTATTAACGTCGTTAACAGCTAGTATGTCGCGAAAGACGTTATTAATGTGGATAATGATTATTTTCATTATTGGTAATGGAATTGCGGCAGTAGCAACAAGTTTTAGTGTCCTACTTATCGCGAGGGTTGTATCTGCTTTTGCACATGGCGTTTTTATGTCGATTGGATCTACAATTGCGGCTGCACTCGTACCAGAGAATAAACGTGCCAGTGCGATTGCTTTTATGTTTACTGGTTTAACTGTTGCGACCATTACAGGTGTACCAATTGGAACATTTATTGGTCAACAATTCGGCTGGAGAGCATCGTTCATGGTGATTGTAGTAATTGGAATCGTTGCTTTAATCGCCAACAGTATGCTAATTTCGTCTAATTTAAAAAAAGGTACGTCTGTATCATTTCGTGATCAATTCAAACTGATTACGAATGGAAGACTATTACTTGTTTTCATCATTACTGCATTAGGATACGGTGGAACATTCGTAACATTTACGTATTTATCACCGCTATTACAGGAGATAACAGGGTTTAAAGCAAGTACAGTTACTATCATTTTACTAGTGTATGGAATCGCAATTGCGATAGGAAATATGATTGGTGGAAAACTATCGAACCATAATCCGATTCGTGCATTATTCTATATGTTTTTTATTCAAGCGATCGTGCTATTTGTACTCACATTTACGGCACCATTCAAGGTGGCGGGGCTCATCACGATTATTTTAATGGGATTATTCGCGTTTATGAATGTTCCAGGATTACAAGTATATGTCGTGATATTAGCTGAACGCTTTGTTCCGAGCGCTGTAGATGTTGCATCAGCAATTAACATTGCAGCGTTTAATGCAGGAATTGCTCTTGGTGCTTATTTAGGTGGTATTGTAACGAACTCGTTAGGGTTAATTCATACAGCCTGGGTAGGTGGCATTATGGTAGTAGGCGCTGTTATTTTAACAGCGTGGAGTATGACATTAGAAAAAAGAGATCAAGTGAAATAAAGGAGAGAAAAATATAATGAAAAATTTACAAAGTAAAACAGTATTGCATAATGGTGTAGAAATGCCATGGTTTGGCTTAGGAGTATTTAAAGTAGAAGAAGGTCCAGAACTTGTTAATGCAGTGAAAACAGCGATTAAACAAGGATATCGCAGCATTGATACCGCGGCAATTTATGCGAATGAAAAGGCTGTGGGAGAAGGAATACGTGAAGGTATGAAAGAAGCAGGCATTTCTAGAGAAGACTTATTTATTACTTCAAAAGTATGGAACGCAGATCAAGGGTATGAAGAAACGTTAGCTGCATATGAAGAAAGTCTAAAAAAACTCGAGCTTGAGTATTTAGATTTATATCTTGTTCATTGGCCTGTAGAAAAGAAATATAAAGATACATGGAAAGCATTAGAAACGTTATATAAAGAAGGACGAGTACGTGCAATTGGCGTGAGTAACTTCCAAATCCATCATTTGAAAGATGTAATGGAAGGGGCCGAAATTAAACCGATGATTAACCAAGTGGAATATCACCCTCGTTTAACGCAAAAAGAATTACAAGCTTTCTGTAAAGAGCAAGGTATTCAAATGGAAGCATGGTCACCACTTATGCAAGGTCAATTATTAGATAACGAAACATTAAAAGAAATAGCTGATAAATATGGAAAAACAACAGCGCAAATTATTCTGCGCTGGGATTTACAAAATGAAATTGTAACCATTCCGAAATCAACAAAAGAGCACCGTATTATCCAAAATGCGGACATATTTAATTTTGAATTAGCAACAGAAGATATGGAGAAAATTGCTGCGTTAAATCAAAATCATCGCGTTGGTCCAGATCCGGATAATTTTGATTTCTAAAATGAACAAGAGAGAAGGGCACAAAAGAATTTGTGTCCTTCTTTTTAATTGGTAAAAACTAAATATTCAAACAAAAATATTTACTCCGTATATTGAATAGGATATCTTAAATTTATAATATGAATTTTTCTGGGGAGGCACATATGAATAATCATCGTACAAATCATTTTCGCATGCTAATTGTGACTGCACTATTTGCTGCTATTATTGGTATTTTGGCTCAAGTTACCATCCCACTGCCGCTTGTTCCGATAACAGGACAGACGCTAGCGATTGGTCTTACTGCTACAATTTTAGGTTCACGTTATGGCACTTTATCTGTATTGTTATATGTTTTAATTGGTGCAACTGGAATTCCTGTGTATGCGGGGTTTAGTGGCGGTTTATCTGTTTTATTCGGTCCTACAGGTGGCTTCTTATTAGCCTTCATCCCAACTGCTTTTTTAATTGGTTTGTTAACGGAAAAAACAAAACTTACATTTTGGAACTCATTAATGGCAAATATTTTAGGGATGCTCGTGACATTAACAATTGGAACTGTATTTTTAAAGTATGTAGCATCACTAGGGTGGCAAGCGGCGTTCATGGGTGGTTTTGTTCCCTTCCTTATTGTAGGTGTAATAAAAGCTGCATTAGCAGCATGGATTGGAATTAAGGTGCGAGGAGCATTAGTACGTTCAAACCTACTTCTTCAAGAAAGTTGAATAATTTTGAAATGAAAGAGCATAGGGCAGCCTATGCTTTTTTAATTTGCAGGAATCTAAGTGAATGCAATGCATAAAAAATTTTTCTAACTAAATACTATGTAGTAGTAAATTTGTTATTTTATAAGGGGTTGTGAACATGAATATGAAACCATCGTATAAATTATTGGCTGTTTTCTTTGGTCTATTATTGGTATTTGCGAACTTATTATTCCCACTTCAACAAGCATTCGCAGTAGTTATGGATCATACAAAGTATCAAATGGATTGGAGTTATAGTAAATCAAAAAAGAAACCAATCCGAACAGAGCTTATTAAAACAGCAGATGGGAAAATTGCATTCTGCTTAAATGTAGATTTGAAATCACCAAGCGGTCAAGATTTACCTGAACTCGGTAAAGTGGATATTGGCGTGTATCGTGTATTGTTAAATGGATACCCACAAAAAAGTCCACAAGAATTGGGTGTGTCTGATTGGAGAGAGGCTCACTATGCGACGCAGCTCGCTGTATGGAATGCACTGGGACAAGTGGATATTAATGATTTAGATTTTCGTAATAAAAATGTAGAAAGAGTAATGAGAGATATTGTTGCGAGAGCAAAGAGCAGTGAAGAAGTGCAAGAGATTACGATGAGTGTTACACCATCAGAAAAGCAAGAAGCAGTATTGGAAGGGGAGTTCTTCCAAACAGATTTATATACGGTTCAAACAAATGCGAAAAGTGGAACGTACCAAGTACAGGCAACTGGTGCACCTGAAGGTGTTAAATTTGTGAATGAACAAGGTGAAACAAAAACACAGTTTAATGTAGGTGAAAAGTTCCGCGTCTTAATTCCAAAACAAGCGCCATCTGGTGAATTTAGCTTTAAAGTATTAGGAACTTTAACAAAGTTACAAGGTATCGCGCATAAGGGGACACCGAAAATTCAAGATGCGGTTGTTCTATTAGAACGTAGTGAAGAAAAAGCAAGCCCGGATTTAGCGGTAAGCTGGAAAAAGGCCGGAGTTCCGCAGAAACCGAATAAACCTTCTAAACGATAAAAAAGCGCTGGCGTTTGCCAGCGCTTTTTTACTCAGCTTCTGAAACAACTGTAAAGCGTTTGTTCACATGTTTTGGATTTTCAATTTCGTCAAGTGCAGCTACAGCGAAATCTTCGTAACTTACATAGCTGTTGCCTTTTGCGTTAACAAGAAGGTGATCTTTACCTGCTTTGTAAGAACCAGTACGTTTACCTAATGAAAATAGTGCAGAAGGGCTAATGAATGTCCAAGTGATATCATTTGTTTGTTGTAAAATTTCAAGGTTTTGGCCTTGATTTTGAGCTGTTGCAAGATATTCGTTTGGGAAACCTGGTGTTTCAAATACACGCGTTGTTTTTGCATCATCTACAAATAAGCTTCCAGCACCACCAACAACAAGTAATTTTGTGCTAGGTGCACCTTTCATCGCTTCGATTAATACGTTACCTGCATCTACATGGAGATATTCTCTTCCTGCTGGAGCGCCAAATGCATTTACAACCACATCAAATGCTTGAAGATCATCAGCAGTAAGATCGAATACGTCTTTTTCTAAAACTTTCACGTTATTTTCTGTAATTTTTGCTGCGTTTCTTACGATTGCAGTAACTTCGTGACCGCGATCAAGAGCCTCTTTTAAAATGCGACTTCCAGCTTTTCCGCTTGCTCCGATAATTCCAATTTTCATAATATATACCTCCGAATGTTTAATAGAATTAATGTTAAAAATATATGTGTAATAATGAATCGATGTCGTTAAGCAGAGGTGACACCACCTGTTGTAACTAGTATAGTTACAACAGGTGGTTTTTGTCAATCGCTTTGTTTATCAAAAATATTTCTTCAAGTAGCATGTAGGCTTTTAAAAATAACGAGTCATATTTCTTAACAAGTGACATGGTTGTGTTATAAAACCTAACATTTGGAAGTAATAACCTGTCGAAAAATGTTGATTTTTGGATATTTTTTAAATATAATTCAATTTATGAGGAGAAAAGGGAGGGGACTAATCGTATGAACATTTTAGAACAGTTCGTTTCATCAACGAATACGATTCTTTGGTCATATATTCTTATCGCAATGTTAATAGGTCTAGGGCTTTATTTTTCTTTTAAATTGAAATTTGTACAAATTAGCCATTTAGGCGAAATGGTGCGTTTGATGAGTGATGGATTAACTGGAAAGACACGCAAAAAGGGCAGCGTATCTTCTTTCCAAGCTTTCTGTATGAGTTCAGCAGCCCGCATTGGGATCGGTAACTTAGCTGGTGTAGCGTTAGCGATTTCTATGGGAGGACCTGGCGCAGTATTTTGGATGTGGGTAATCGCAATCATTGGGGCATCTTCAAGTTTCGTAGAAAGTACACTTGCACAAATTTATAAAACAAAAGATGGCAGTGGGTTCCGTGGTGGCCCTGCTTATTATATGGAAAAAGGTTTAAATAAGCGTTGGATGGGAATTTGGTTTTCTATTCTTATCACAATTAGTTACGGTTTAATTTTCAATTCAGTACAGGCGAATACAGTTACATTAGCATTTGAGAATGCTTTCGGTTTAGAGCGCTATGTTGTTGGGTTTGTATTAGCTGCATTAGTCGCGGTTATTATTTTTGGCGGTGTTAAAAGTATTGCACGTATGTCAGAAATGATTGTTCCACCAATGGCAATTATTTATATTGGAGTGGCTCTTTTTGTTGTTATTAAAAACTTCTACTTGCTACCAGATGTTTTTACAGAAATCTTTAAAGGTGCATTTGGTTTAGATTCAGCTGTAGGTGGCGGTATCGGAGCGGCAATGAAGTATGGTATCCAGCGCGGCCTATTTGCGAATGAAGCAGGTATGGGTAGTGCACCGAATGCGGCTGCGACAGCAGATGTAACGCATCCAGCTAAACAAGGATTTATTCAAACAATTGGAGTTTTAGTAGATACATTCTTAGTATGTACATCAACAGCATTTATCGTATTATGCTCTGGTGCATATAAGGCAACAAATTTAGAAGGTATTGAATTAACGCAAATGGCGCTAAGCTCTCAGATTGGTTCGTGGGCAAGTAGCTTCTTAGCGATTATTATTTTCTTATTTGCGTTCAGTTCACTTCTAGGAAACTATTATTATGGTGAAACGAATATTGAATTCATTAAACAAAGTAAAACTTGGTTAATGATTTACCGTATTGCGGTAGTGGGAATGGTATTATTCGGTTCTGTTGCGACACTTCAAGTCGTATGGAATATGGCAGATTTATTTATGGGGCTAATGGTAATCACAAACTTAATTGCGATTACACTTCTTGGTCGATTTGCATATGCTGCATTGGCAGACTATGTGAAACAAAAGAAACAAGGGAAAGATCCAGTCTTCCATGCAGACTCTATTCCAGGTTTAAAAAACACAGAGTGCTGGGGAGATTCTAGGGTAACAAAAGAAAAAGAAGAACAAGCTGTATAATAAGGGAAGAGCATCAGAAAAAATTTGATGCTCTTTTTTTATTTAGAATGGTTAAGGCTTGTATGTGGTGCAACGTTAGTGAGTATTTTATCAGCACTTATTGTTGGTGTTATGTTATAAGCAAAAAAAGCAGTGAGCATACGCTCATTTCTTTTTTCTTTCAGAAGGGATAAATTAACATATAATTTATTGAAAAAATTATATTGCAATTCATTTAGATAACGCTTACAATTTGATTTATAGGTGGTATCATTTTCATACTTTAAATCGAGTAGAGAAGAAGAGACTACTAATAATAAATTGCAATTTGTGTAAACGCTTACTGATTTTAGGTTACATTGTAAAGTAAATAGTATTTAGGGGTTCTTATTTTTTTTAATATCAATGGTCAGACGTCATTCGTTGGACAACCAATAACTCATAGAAAGTGGAGGATTCACATATGAAACTAGTTATGTTTCTAGTCGGTTTACTTGCTGTATTTGTACTAGGTTTCCTTGTAAGTTCAGATCGGAAGAAAATTAAATATAAACCAATTGCAATTATGCTTGTTCTTCAATTAGCATTGGCATACTTCTTATTAAATACAAAGATTGGGTATGTGTTAGTAAAAGGGATTTCAGATGGTTTTGGTGCTATTCTAAAATACGCAGAAGTAGGGGTTAACTTCGTATTTGGTGGTCTAGCGAATGATGGACAAGCACCTTTCTTCTTAACAGTATTATTGCCAATTATTTTCTTAGCAGTATTAATTGGGATTTTGCAACACATTAAAATTTTACCAATTATTATTAAAGCAGTCGGTTTCGTATTAAGTAAAGTTAATGGTTTAGGAAAACTAGAATCATATAATGCAGTAGCAGCAGCGATTGTTGGTCAAGGTGAAGTATTTATTACAGTAAAAGATCAATTAAGCAAATTACCAAAAAATCGTTTATATACGCTTTGCGCATCTTCAATGTCAACGGTATCGATGTCAATTGTCGGTTCTTATATGAAAATGATTGATCCAAAATATGTAGTAACAGCACTTGTATTAAACTTATTTAGTGGATTCATTATCGTTCATATTATTAATCCTTATGATATTAGTGAAGAAGAAGATATCTTAGAATTAGAAGAAGATAAGAAGCAAACGTTCTTCGAAATGTTAGGCGAATACATTATGCTTGGATTCTCTATTGCAGTTACGGTAGCAGCAATGTTAATCGGATTCATTGCATTGATGGCAGCAATTAACGGTTTATTCGATTCTGTTTTTGGTATTACGTTCCAAGGTATTTTAGGTTATATCTTCTCGCCATTAGCATTTATTATGGGTATTCCAACATCAGAGATGCTACAAGCAGGACAAATTATGGCAACAAAATTAGTAACAAACGAGTTTGTTGCGATGCTTGATTTAGGAAAAGTAGCTGGCGATTTATCAGCTCGTACAGTAGGTATTTTATCGATCTTCCTTGTATCATTTGCAAACTTCTCATCTATCGGGATTATCGCAGGTGCAACGAAGAGTATCGATGGAAAACAAGCGAACGTTGTATCTTCTTTCGGATTAAAACTTGTGTATGGTGCAACGTTAGTAAGTATATTATCAGCGGTTATCGTTGGGGTTATGCTATAAAATAAGGAAAGCAATGAGCGAGATGCTCATTGCTTTTTTTGTTTAATTTACTTTCTTTAACTTACGTGTAAAAGCAGGCCTTTTAAAATATGTATCAAGACGCCATACGTATTCAACTGGCCCTATGCGATACCTTTGTAACCAATAGGTACTAGCGTATAATTGGATGACGTAAATGACAACTGTTAATATAATGCTAAAGAAGTAGCTGATTTCCCCATATAAGACATATACGTTAGTAAAGGCGATGCCTTTTTGTGATGAAATACTAGCATAATCGAGCTTCCGTAAAAAAGGGCCATGCTTATTGGTGTAACATTGTCTTTTAACATAATGAGAAGCGGTTGTTTTGTTAATAGTTCTAAGATCTTTACTGTGAAATAAATATCACCTTAACAAACTAGTTAAGGTGATAAGGATATTACTCAGCAGGAGGGGTAAATGTGCGTTTTTCCAATTCCGCATCTAACATAAATAAAGCGTTAGAATCATTTGTAATGCGTTTTAGTTTCTGGATGATGCTATCGAAAGAAGCTTCTTCTTCAACCTGTTCGTCAACGAACCATTTTAAGAACGTAATTGTCGCGTGTTCACGCTCATCCCAAGCGATATCGGATAAGTTGTAAATACGTTTTGTTACTTCACGCTCATGCTCAAGTGCGATTTCAAATGCACTTAAAACAGATTTGTATTCGTTGTTTGGGTTTTCGAATCCAGTAATAATAGCACGCTCTCCGCGGTCATTAATATAATTATAAAGTTTCATTGCATGGAAACGCTCTTCTTCTGCTTGAACAAGAAAGAAATTTGCAAACCCATCATAGCTTTCCGCCGTGCAATAAGCAGCCATTGCCATATAAACATGGGCAGAGTAAAATTCAAAGTTCATTTGATCATTAAGCGCGTCGTGTAATTTTGTAGATAACATAAATTCCCTCCTTTGTATCATGTCGGGAATATTATATCACAATTGATAAATATTCTCAGTTTGTTTCTTGAAAACGTTTAGACAGTTTCTCGACATGTGCGTTCATAATATCCTGTAAGTCTAAATCATATTTTTGAGAAAGAATAATGAGATTGGCAAGTACATCCCCAAGTTCTTCTTTTAATTCCATCTTTAGTTCTTCTACTTGCTTTGTTTGTTCATCTGGGCGATCGCGTCCAATTTCAATGGCGCGTACAACGCGTGAAACTTCGCCTACTTCTTCTGTTAAGAAATTTAGGCGAATAAAAGAGTTATATTGTGACCAGCTTCGTTTTTCGTAAAATTCCTCTACCCATCTTTGAAATTCGACTATATTCACTTCTTTTTCATCCCTCCAATATGTTGTACAATATTTATTGTATCATAACAATATATAGTTTCGGGGTGTAGGTATGAGAAAGATTTGTGTGTTCGCAGGTTCTAATTTAGGAGAGAGACCTGAATTTAGGGAACAAGCAATTAAGCTTGGCGAACTACTTGTTCAAAATGATTGTGAATTAGTATACGGCGGTTCATGTGTTGGTTTGATGGGGGAAGTAGCAAATGAAGTGTTACGTTTAGGCGGACGTGTCACAGGTGTTATGCCTCGTGGTTTATTTCGCGGAGAGATTGTTCATGAAGGATTAACGGAATTAATTGAAGTGGAAACGATGCATGAGCGCAAAGCAAAAATGGGAGAGCTTGCAGATGCATTTATTGCACTGCCAGGTGGGTATGGAACATTTGAAGAGCTATTTGAGGTTGTATGTTGGTCACAGATTGGTATTCATGACAAGCCAGTTGGGTTATTGAATATTAAAGATTTTTACGGTCCAATCTTGCAAATGGTTAATCGTGCAGCAGAAGAAGGGTTTATGAATCCATCGAATAAAGAGCTGATTGTTTCGGCGGATAATGCAGAAGAATTATTGCTCCACATGAAAAATTATAAGAGACCTGTTATGGGGAATAAGTGGAAGCAGTTATCATAATAAGATGAATAAAAAAGAGGCATTCCGTTCATTTCGGAATGCCTTTAGATTTATCTCTCATAGATTTTTTATATAAGTACCAGCCACTCCAACCACCAAGTATCGCGATACAGATAAGAAAAGGATAGCTTTCTACATCTAAGTTTATGCCTAAAATATTGGCTATTATGAAAGTAATTCCAACAGCTAATGAAGCGAAAAACACTCGGATCAAATAGTCTTTCAACTGAACCACTCCCGTCATTTGATGGTGATATTACCTAAATGATGAACTTGGAAAAGTATTGTTTAGACGTAACTATTAGAATGTTATTTTCTATATTTTAACATAAATATGGTTAGGATATATCGATATAATAATAAATCCCCTCAAGTGAATTGAGGGGATTTTATCCAATCAGAGCTAAACGAGCCACCTCTGCTTTTAATAGTATCCAGCTCCAGCGGCTAGAACAGTCGGTCGTTTCACTCCTTCATCTGAGGCAAAAAGCGCCTCTGAATCAGGAGTTCCAACGCCCTCCTATTCTGACCGAGCCGCTTGCGCTTTTAATGGTATCCAGCTCCGCCTCCTAGCCCTTCGCGTCTAAGAACCTTCCGCACGAGAAAGTAAAGAACACTTTCTGTGCGGAAGAACCTTATCCGTCAGGGCTAAACAGTCGGCTCCGCTTTTAATATATTACTGATTCAAGAATGCGCGTAGCATCCAAGCGTGTTTTTCTAGTTCTGTGTAGATACCAAGTAGTAAGTCAGATGTCATTTCGTCGTCAGCGCCCTGTGCGATTTCCATACCTTTTTTCAGTTCGCCTAGCATCATTTCGTAGTCTTTCATAATTGCTTCGACCATCCCTTCTGCAGTTTCTCCGTAAACCGCTTCTTGAATAGAAGATAGTTCTAAGTATTCTTTCATTGTTGCTACTGGTTTACCGCCGATTGCTAAAATACGTTCTGCAATTTCATCAATGTGTTCAGCTGCTTCTGTATAAAATTGTTCAAATTTCTCATGTAGTGTAAAAAATTGAGGCCCTTTTACATACCAATGGAAGTTGTGTAGTTTTGTGAATAATACATTCCAGTCTGCTACCTGTTTGTTTAATACTTCGATTACTTGTGTGTTCATATGATCAATCTCCCTTTGAGTTATTATATTATATCGTTTACTAATTTATAATTATTATAATCTAGTAATTTGTATAAATCAACCCTTTCCAAACATTATTTTTGAACATTTTTTGAAACTAGATGTCATGTTACATTGCAATATATGTTTATTTTTTATCGCATTGTGGCATATGTATAGGAAAAGGGAATTTAGAAAGGAGAATGGAGGTTAATGGAACTCCAACTTCAAAACGTATATCAGCAAGCTGGAAATTGGTATGTGCTGGACTCAGAGTTTCCGTGGGATATTCAGCGGGTGAAAAATGATATATTTTCACTTATTGAGAAACGCGAAATTCCAGTTATTTTTTGCGATACGTGTGATACAAATAATGTGCTTGTAAACTTAGGAGAAGAGGAAGAAGAATTCTTATTTCCTTTAAGCGGTTTTTATCATAAAGAAAGACAAATGATTTTTATTTGTATGTGGGAACAATATGAACAAGTGCTCAAAACATTACTACATGAATTCAGGCATTCCATGCAACATGAGAAAAATGTATTATACATTGGAAAAGAAGCGTACGAAGCTCGTTGGATTGAAAAGGATGCCCGAGCATTTGCAGAGCGTAAAATGAATGAATATATGAGAAGAAAATTAGGTTAAGGCATAGTGATGGGGTGGTTGCTATGCTTTTGTTTATAACTTACTAAAATAAAGTTATTGACAATTTTAAAGTTTAGTTCTAAACTAAAGACATCAAGCAAGCGAGGTGATGGAATGAAAACAGAAGAAAGACTTGGGTTATTGTTATGGTTTCGTTTGTCACGCTTTTATAATAGGAGTGTCCGAGAGACAAATCAGCATTTGAAAAAATGGGGTTTATCTGCTGCTCAGTTTGATGTGCTAGCACAAATTGGAGGACAAGATCGATTAACACAGCAAGAGCTTGGGAAAAAGCTATTTGTTACAAAAGGGAACATCACGCAACTTATAAATAAAATGGAACAGCTCGGTTTTGTGAAAAGAGAGCAAGAAGGTACTGCGAAATATCTTTCGTTAACAGAAGAGGGAAGAGCTTTATATGAAGAGGTTGTTCCAACGCAGGAGATGTTTCAAGCAAAACAATTTTGTAAGCTGAATCGCGATGAGCAAAAACAATTATTAGAATTACTTCGAAAGTTATAATAAAAAATTTAAAATAAATATCTCGAATTCGAGATAACATGAGGTGAAGGATATGTTTAAAAAAGTTGATCATAAAAATATGGGAAGAGCAAATCACGGTTGGTTAAATACACATTTTCATTTTTCATTCGCAGATTATTACAATCGAGATAATATGAGCTTCGGGGCGCTTCGCGTGATTAATGATGATTTAGTAGCAGCACAAACAGGATTTGATATGCATCCGCACCGTGATATGGAGATTGTTTCTTACGTTGTAGATGGAGCATTAACACATCAAGATAGCATGGGGAACCGCGGCACAATTGAGCGTGGACATGTACAATATATGAGCGCTGGTACAGGTGTTTTTCATAGTGAACATAATTTAGGAAATGAGACATTACGTCTATTACAAATTTGGATTTTACCAGACCGCGTAGGACACACACCAAACTACGGTGAGTTCAAGTTTGATTGGAATAAACGTGAAAATAATTGGTTCCATATGGTATCTCCAATTGATGGTGGTGCAGCAATTGAGATTCATCAAGATACAAATTTATATTCACTTTCTTTAGAAGCAGGAAAAGAAATTAATTTCCCTGTTAGCGAAGGTCGTCAAGTTTATCTTGTGCAAATTGAAGGAAGTGGTGTTATAAATGGTGAGACACTTGTAATGCGTGATGCAGCAGAAGTAGTTGAAGAAGATATTCGTATTCAAGCAAAAGAGCAATCGCATTATATAGCGATTGAGATGAAAAAACAATAAAGAATGAAGGAAAAGGGAGTGTCTAACAAGATACTCCCTTTTTTGGAATAAATTGCAAGAAAACTGTTTCTCAATATTTTTTTGAAGGAAATATATATTTTTTTTCGAAATGTATAAAAGTGTTAAAAAAATTTTTGGGGAATGGGGAGTGTTAGATTGAAAAAGCAAGTCGTTTCATCAGCATTAGCTTTATCCGTTATCGTTGGAGGTTTTGGAGCATTTGGAGCAACAAAAACACAAGCGGAAGAACAGCAAATTCAATATCACCAAGAATTTAAAACACCAGCTTACATAGGTGAGGAATGGAAAGCGCCAGAAGGATTAGATAAAAAAGAAACAGTATTTCAATATTTAGAGAGTAAGAAGGATATGTTTAAATTAGCAGGAAATATTGACAAACATTTTAATATTGTCGGGGAAGAAAAGGATGCTGAATCAGGTACAACACATGTAAAGTTAGTTGAGAAACATAATAATGTTCCTGTATATGGATCTGATCAAACAGTTACACTTGATAAAGACAATAATGTAAAAGCGTTCTTCGGGCAAGTTATCCCGAATTTAGAAGATAAAAATATTCCAGCTACAGCTAGCATTACTGATGAGCAAGCGGTAGATGTTGCGAAAGCCGATATTGAGAAAGAAATTGGCAAAGTGGATAAATATGATGGTATTAAAAAAGATTTATATGTGTATGAAAAGGATGGGCAATATTACCTTTCATACCTTGTAAAAGCATCTGTTTCAAAACCAGCTCCAGGTTACTGGCATTACTTTGTTGATGCAACGAATGGAAATGTGATTGAGAAATATAATGCAATCGATCATATTACTGGTTTTGGATATGGCGTTCTAGGAAACAAGCAATCATTTGAAATTGCTCAAGATGAAAAAACAGGAGCATTTAACTTGTTTGATGGAAAACGAGGAAATGGTGTTCATACGTTTGATGCACAAAATATGGATGAGAACTGGTTTAATATTTTCTCACAATGGTTTGGATATACAGGTGAAGAAGTAGAAAGTAAATCAAAGTTTTTTGAAGATAAAGCGGCTGTTGACGCACATGTAAATGCAGGAAAAGTATATGATTATTATAAAAAGACATTTAACCGTAATTCTTTCGATAATAAAGGTGCAAGGCTGATTTCTACTGTTCACGTAGGAGAGAGTTGGAATAATGCTGCGTGGAACGGTGTGCAAATGATGTATGGTGATGGAGATGGAAAAACATTTATTCCATTATCTGCAGGCTTAGATGTTATTGGACATGAGTTAACACATGCTGTAACAGAGCATACGGCGAACCTTGTTTATAAAAATGAGCCAGGTGCATTAAATGAATCGTTATCTGATATTATGGGTGTAATGGTCGAGAAGAAAAGCTGGCAGTTAGGTGCTGACATTTATACACCTGGTATCGAAGGTGATGCACTTCGTTCTCTAAGTGATCCAGCATCTATTCCGAATCCATTAAAACCTGGTGAAGGTTACCCAGATCATTACAGCAAGCGCTACACTGGTCCATATGATAATGGCGGCGTTCATATTAACAGTAGTATTAATAATAAAGCTGCATATTTAGTGTCTGAAGGTGGCACTCATTATGGTGTGAAAGTAAATGGCGTGGGACGCGTAGCGACAGAAAAAATTTACTACCGAGCTCTTACAAAATATTTAACAGCAAACTCTAACTTTAAAATGATGCGCCAAGCTGCACTTCAATCTGCAGAAGATTTATATGGTAAAAACTCTAAAGAAGTACAAGCTGTAACGAAGGCTTATGATGCAGTTGGTGTAAAATAGCAAAATAGTATGTGTATCGTTCTTTAATGGATAAGCTACCTTATTTCCCCTGTAAAAGCTACAGGGGATTTTTTTTTTATTGCGTTTTACAAGGGATAAAAACTAAGAAGGATGTTTAAATAGAAAACATCCTTCTTAGCTTGTTATGTTTATGTGATGTTAATCGCGAATACCTAGCGCAATTTTTGCCATACGTGACATACGCTCTTTTGACCAAGGTGGATTCCAAACGACATTAACCTCTATTTCATTTACTTCAGGTACATTTGTTGATAATACTTTTTTGACATCCGACACGATTTGTCCGGCCATTGGGCAACCGATAGAAGTCATCGTCATTGTAATAACGGCATTATTATTTTCATCCGCTGTCACATCATATACTAAACCAAGATTGATAATATCTACACCTAATTCAGGATCGATAACAGCCTCTAAATTGGCATATAACTTCTCTTCGAATTCTTGCGACATGCACAACACTCCTAACATTAATGATATCCATTCTCATTATAAAGGAAATAAAATAAAGATGCAGTGAAATAGCTCACAGTGTTTTTTTAGAATCTTCCCTATACTGATTATAAGTATGTAGGAAGGAGCAAGATTGAAAATGAACTATGATGAAAATCCTTTTATTGTGATATGAGAAGTTACACGAGCTTGCGAATTAAAATGCTTGCATTGTCGAGCTGAAGCGCAGTATAGGAGAGATCCGAGAGAATTAACTTTTCTTGAGGGACAGAAATTAATTGATGAAATATATGAAATGAACCAGCCGATGCTAGTCTTTTCAGGCGGGGACCCGCTTATGAGAGAAGATATTTATAAGCTAGCAGATTATGCAGTGCAAAAAGGATTACGTGTTTCGATGACGCCTAGTGCGACTCCGAATGTGACGAAAAAGGCCATTCAAAAGGCAAAGGAAGTTGGACTTGCACGCTGGGCCTTTAGTGTGGATGGTGCTACAGCTGAGACACACGATCGTTTTCGCGGCACGGCAGGATCTTTTCAGCTTACGATGGATGCGATTCAATATTTAAATGAATTACAGATTCCTGTGCAAATTAATACAACCATTTCTAAGTACAATATTCATGAAGTAGAGGAGATGGCAACACTTGTTGAACAATTAGGTGGTGTGCTATGGAGCGTATTTTTCCTTGTTCCAACTGGAAGAGGAAATATAGATGATATGATTTCGTCGGCAGAACATGAACTTGTATTTCACAAATTATATAAAATAGGGAAAAAGGCTTCATTTGATATAAAGACAACGGCTGCTCAGCATTACCGGCGCGTTGTGATGCAGCAAAAAATAATCGGGAAATTCGTTATGAAGATGCACTGTAAAATGGTTTAACTGGAAAAATTGATGGTTTAGGACGAGCACCCAAAGGAGTTAATGATGGGAATGGTTTTGTGTTTATTTCACACATTGGCGATGTATATCCTAGTGGATTATTACCGATTCAAGCTGGGAACGTGAAAGAGCAGCGTTTACGGGATATTTATCGTGATTCTCCAATTTTTCAAGCTTTACGTGATCCAGATAGCTATAAAGGGAAGTGCGGGAAATGTGAATACCGCTATATATGTGGTGGTTCGCGCTCTAGAGCGTATGCAATAACGGGTGATTATTTAGAAAGTGAGCCATATTGTGTATATGTACCGAAAGTTTTACGAAGAAAAATATGAAAATCCTATTGTGTTTTAAAAAAACATCATGTATACTTCTAATTAGTTGATAACGATTATCAATATCAACAAAACATTACTCTTCGTTATGTTGGTCATACCCCTTTTGACTGCGTAAGTCAGAGACAAAATGTTGAAATACCTTGTGTCCTATTCTACAGAATTATGGTAATCTCCAACCTCAACTTATATGCGTTAAGCATGCAAAAAGGATCCTATCCGTGAAAGGATCCTTTTTGCATTATTTTGTAGCAATTAATGTGTACAAACCAGGGATGCGTTCTTCAATTCCTTCTGGGGCTGAAGAAGGAAAGACCCATCGTTGGTGCGGACCATGCTCTTCAGTAAACTTTTCAATGTGCAGGTTCGCTCCGGCAACTTCTGTAATAATTTCTCCTAACGTCCAGCGACGAATTAGTGTTTTGGGTAGTGTTTCTTGCTTCGTTTTATCAAGTAGGCTGCTATAAGCAACAGTATCCTCAATAATTTCTTCAAAAAAATAATCTCCGTTTGCCTTAAATTTTGGATCGTCTGTTGCTAATAATTTTGTATAAAGGGGATGATAGTCACGAAGTATAAAAGTACCGCCATTTTTTAGTAGTCCCGAGATAAGCTGAAAAAGTGGTTTGAGATCTAAAAAGTAATGAAGTACACCTAATTCTAGCAACACAACATCGAATGATTGAGAAGGTGTTATTTCTAACACATCTGAAACGATATATTCAATAGATACTCCCGCGGCATCTGCTAGTTCAGTTGCATATTTTGCGTTGCTTTCAGAAATATCTACAACGGTTACGTCAGCGCCTAATAATGCGAATGCCACAGCTTTATTTCCTTTTGAGCCGAGTAAATTGATGATCCGTTTCCCTTGGAGATTCTGTATGTAAGGTAAGTAGTAGGCTACTTCACGAGCGGGATTTTGCATTAGTTTCTTTGCGTATTCCTGTGGAGTACCGTGCCGATTCGTCCACGCTTCATAAGCAGCTGCACTCCAGCCTTTTTTATTGGCGGTGCTTAATTGTTGTTGATTCAATGAAATCACTCCCTTTTCTGAACATATAAATATTCGGAAGGGATTTTATATTTCCTTTTTTTGAATGAAAGTTTGATTTTTCTGTATTTTAGTCGTAAAATACGTGTTATATATGAAAAGCGTTGAAAAGGAAAAGTAGAGTGAAACCATTCTTTCCAGAGAGCTTCGGAAGCTGAGAAGAAGCAAGAATGTTCATTTGAACAATGGCCTTTGAGCTTCGTCCTGAACTTATCAAATGGTAATAGTAGGCGGCGACGAGAGTTGGTTCTCGTTATCAAAATCACAGTATAAGAGCATACGATTGCTCCGTACTTGATGAGGTCAGTTATGTGAATAGCTGGCGAAATAAGGTGGTACCGCGACTGTTTATACAGCCCCGCCCTTATCTTTTTAAAAGATAGGGGCGGGGCTTTTTTATATTTAAAAGGAGGAATGTAAGGTGAGTATTTTTATTGGAGGAGCTTGGCCATATGCGAATGGATCTTTACATCTTGGGCATGTTGCGTCCTTGTTATCAGGGGACATTTTAGCGCGTTATTATAGAGCAAAAGGAGAGCGCGTTCTTTACGTATCAGGAAGCGATTGTAATGGAACACCGATTGCCATTCGGGCAAAACAAGAAGGGGTTACTGCAAAAGAAATTGCTGATTATTATCATGAAGAGTTTGAGCGATGTTTTCAGCAGCTTGGTTTTACGTATGATTGTTATACGCGTACAGATGCGCAGCACCATCATGAAACAGTACAAAAGATTTTCTTACGTTTATTAGAAGAAGGTTTTATTTATAAAAAGGTAGTGGAACAAGCATACTGCGAAACGTGTGCACAATTTTTACCAGATCGATATGTAGAGGGAGTTTGTCCACATTGTCATGAACCGGCGCGCGGAGATCAATGTGATGCTTGCTCGGCCATTTTAGATCCACTTGATTTATTAGAAAAGAAGTGTAAGCTATGTGGAAATACGCCAGCAGTTAAGGAAACAGAGCATTTCTATTTTGCATTGCATAAATTTCAAGAACAGATGAAAGATGTAGTAACAGCTGCAAAACAAAAAGGAATATGGCGTGATAATGCCATTCAATTAACGGAGCGTTACTTACAAGAAGGATTACAGGACAGGGCTGTATCACGTGATTTACCAATTGGAGTACCAATTCCAGTGAAGGGATATGAGGACAAGAAAATTTACGTGTGGATTGAAGCAGTTTCAGGTTATTATTCAGCAAGTAAACGATGGTCTGAAGAAACAGGGGAAGATGACGGGGAGTTCTGGAGTAGTAATGCGAAGACATATTATGTGCACGGTAAGGACAATATCCCGTTCCATTCTATTATTTGGCCAGCTGTATTATTTGGAATCGGAGAAAAGGCAATTCCTCGTCATATTGTATCCAATGAATATTTAACGGTCGAGAAACGGAAGTTATCAACAAGTAAAAACTGGGCTGTATGGGTACCTGATATATTAGAGCGGTATGATTCAGATTCGATTCGGTATTTCTTAACGATTAATGCACCAGAAAATCGTGATACAGATTTTTCTTGGCGAGAATTTATTTATAGTCACAATAGTGAGCTTCTAGGTGCATATGGGAATTTTGTGAACCGTACACTGAAATTCATTGAGAAGTATTATGACGGTGTAGTACCGAATAGAAAAGTAAATGTAGAGCTGAAAGCAAGAATAGAGGAATTATATCAGAAAGTAGGAGATGCAATTGAACAGGCTCATTTTAAAGTAGCGCTGGAAACAATATTTGAAACGGTGCGCTTTGCAAATAAATATTTTGATGAGCGAGCGCCTTGGAAACAAAGGGAGGAAGACCCTATTGCTTGTGAAGATACAATTTCTCATTGTGTATATTTCATTGTGAATTTTGCGCAGTTACTTGAGCCGTTTTTACCATTTTCTAGTGAAAGAGTGCGGGATATATTATCAATTACAAGTGTGAACTGGAAATGCGAAAATACATTGCCAGAGCGAATCAGTCATGTGCAGCCATTGTTTGAGCGAATTGATATAAAGCAAATTGAAACAGAGATAGAAAAGCTATACGGAGCATTAAAGTAAGAAGAGCACATGATGTGCTCTTTTTTTAGGCGCTTTGTTCCACGTTCCGTCTCTTTTCTCTTCGTGCTGTAAGAATTTGCGGTGTAAAAATACCAATCAATATAAAAATGATGCCGAGCCATTGCAATAGCGATACGATTTCATGAACAAGTGTAATAGAAGCGATGATTGCTGTTGGTAGTTCAGCAGCACCTAAAATCGTTCCAAGTCCTGTTCCTACTTTTGGGACACCGATTGAGAAGCAAATAACTGGTACAATAACACCGAAAAATCCAAGGAAGAAAGCATATTTCCATAATCCAGCCTGCAAGGCACCGTCTGTTAAGAAGGTTGGAGGAAAGATTAAGCAAACAATCAGTGTAGCACTTGTTGTCATAAGGAAGCTTTTTGTATACGGTGGTACAGTTGTAGCAACGCGTCCACTAGCAAAGATATAAAAAGAAAAAGAGACAGCGGCTAATAGTCCAAAGATAATGCCTTTTGTAGAGAAGTTTTGTCCGAGCCCTTCAAACACGCCACCTGCAAATAATGTTCCGGCAAATAAAATGAGAATCGAGCTTACCTTTTCCCGGCTTGGTAACGTTTTGTTAGCGACGGCTTCAATGACAACCCCAATCCATGTAAATTGAAAAAGTAAAACAACGGCGATAGAAGCGGGTAATTCTTCTACAGAAATTGCGTAGAAAATTCCGGTCATGCTCATTGTTGTTCCGACAGCTAATAAAGAAAATGTTTGTTTTTTCGAGATGTTATGACGAGAGAAGAATAGAACAAGTAATAAAAGTCCAATCCAGCCAAATACATATTGTCCACCTAATAGCTCATGCGCAGAAAAACCATTCATAAAGCCGAGTTTGAAAATTGTCGAAAGTACGCCATAGCTGCAGGCGCCAAATAAAACTAATAATGAAAACTTAAATTTCTCCATAAAAATCCTCCTTTATAAATAAAAAACGCCCGCTGTCCAATAAAGGACAACGGGCGAACGAAACAGAGTAAAAACTCTACAAAATTCCGCCACTCACAAAAGGGTGTGAGTTTGGGTATAGAATAATTAAAAACTGATAGCTCCTTTTCTGCGCCATGCCAAGTGAACCAAAAAAAGAAAACGAGAGCAGGTTACAGTTTGTTCTTCATAGTCGCGACTTATACGCTTGAAAATCAAAGTAGGTCTGATTGTAGTTTATAGCAATCCCTTTTACATTTTCAATATAAAATACATGTAATGTTTTTCACAAGTCTTTGTGCTTCTTTAGAAGTTACGTGTATTCCATAAAATAAGAAGCTTTATAGAATTATCGGTGAGGAAAATGACGAAAAACGCTATTTTTTCATACATAATGAAGGAAAAATGAAAAAAAACGAAAATATATAATAGTTATTAGGGAATTTTGCATGAATATAGTTTATTTTGGTAGTTTCCTTACAAAAATGTAAGCTAAATGTAAGCTATTGTGATAGTTATTTCGACAATTTTTTTATACAATAATAATAACAGTTCGTACGTGATGGTGGATGCTGTAGATAAGAGCGAAAAGGAGAGATCGACATGGAATGGATTCATGAGTTATTTCAGCAATACGGTTATTGTGTAGTACTTTTTGGCTTGCTATTAGAGTATATTGCCCTTCCGTTTCCTGGAGAGCCAACACTAGCATACGCAGGGTTTTTGGCGCAAAAAGGAGATTTGCACTTACCTATTTTAATTATTTTGTCATTTATTGGTACAAGTGTTGGGATGACAATTCAGTACTTTTTAGGAAATAAACTAGGTATGCCTTTTGTACAGAAATATGGGAAGTATGTGTTTTTAACACAAAGAAAAATTGATTTAACAAGAATGTGGTTTGATAAATATGGATATTTCCTTATCTTTATCGGATTCTTTATTCCAGGCGTACGTCACTTTACAGGATACTTTGCAGGGATTATTAATTTGCCGTTCCGTCGCTTTGCAATGACGATTTACGCTGGTGCACTATTCTGGGTATCTTTCTTCTTAATTGGTGGTTATTGGTTAGGTGGAAACTTACATGATATTTTTGGATTGCTTGAACAGCACATTGGAAAAATTATCTTCGGAGTCATCGTTATTGTAGCGGTTACGTTAGGCGTTCGTTTCCGTAAACAATTAAAACGCGTATTTGTACAAAGTGTAAATTAATATGGAATCCATTCTATGTCGAAAATTGGAAGAACAGTGCGAGCGAGCACTGTTCTTTTTTATTGAAATCTAGCTCCATCCCCTCACATTCTGAGCGAGCCGCTTATGCTTTTTATCCTAAAATCCCCGCCTCAAGATTCAGAGAGAAATAGGGAAGCTAGGTGGGGGTAGTTCAATGTATGTTCCATTTTGCTTTTATTTTACCTGTAAGGTTTTCACCGGTAACTACAATATAATAGGTTCCTGTTTTTGTTGCTGCGAGTTGATAAGTATCTGTATTTATTTCGGAAACAGGTACGTTTTTGTTAAATTCACTAGCAAAGTGGAGACCATGACCATAGCTATTATTTCCCCCAACTAAAAATTGAACATTCATTTCAATAATTGCTCCCTCTTTAGCATAAATAGGGATTTTATGTTTCCCATTAAAATAGGAGAAGGTTGCTTCAAATTCATTTTCTGTCGTGTGTTCCACCCATTGTTCCTTCTTTGTAAAATCGATTGCTGCAATTGTAATAAATAAAATGGGAATGAGAATAGGGATACTATAGCGAAACCATTTTGCTTTTTGAGCGATATATGTGCATAAGTAAAAGAAAAGAGCACATATTGCTCCAATTGAACCTGCAATGAAATAGATGATAAATGGATCGCTACTAAACAACGGAAAAGGAAGAAAAAATAGATAACCAAAAATGATATACAGTAATGCTTTTTTTGTAATGTTTGTTTGTTTTAGAGCGAGTTTATCAATAATGAATGAGCACAAAATAGCATAGCAAAAGAGAGCATAGAACCAAGGGTTATACAGTAATGCAGATAATAACGCTGAGAGTTTATAGAAATCAAAGCTATCTTGTATAAAGAAAAAAAGTATAACAGAAAAAGAGAGAAAACAGGCGGCACAAAGTTTGATGAGAAGATCAGAAAAAATCTTTTTTTTATCCATAGTTCACCTCGCATATTATGTGTTTTAAATATATTAGATAGAACTTTTTAATATGAATGCATAATTATTTTTGATACATATCAATGTCAAAATGGAAATTATAATTGATAAAAAAGAGGCTGGAAGATTTATCTTCCAGCCTCTTTTTATTAAGAATTGCTCTCGATTCCTCGGCTATTCTCTTCTTCAGAATCTTGCAATAGGTTAAATACATCTGCCAAGCAAAAGGCGATAAACCAAGTCCAAAGACCGTGGAAGACAGCTGAGCTTAATTGAAGTGGTAATGTATAGTTTGTCATTGAGTAGGAAATACATCCCCCAACGATTCCGATCATTGTTAATAGCATTGTTTTTTGTGCATTTTCTTCTGGATTAAAGAGGAAGAAAATGTATCCGCCTAATATTGAAGCGCTTACAGCGGATTCGATTCCATTAAAAATGATATGTTCTCCAAGCTGAATGTTTGTCCAGAAGCAAATCATGCCTCCAATGATAGCAAACAGGGCAGCTACCATGTACCGTATATGCTGATTCATATGTTCATCTCCTTATGTAATAAGATGATTTGGAAGTCAAAAAGGTAGGTATAGTAAGTAAATAGAAGTTAATTTTAATTGTGTGAATCTTTTTGATAAAAGATTAATAGAAGAATAACTAAGATGGTTGTCTTTTTTTTTTTACGGTGTGACAATTATAACTGAAATATACCTGACTTCTCATTTCTTTTTTTGTAAGTCTTACTGTATTATAACATATTTAGCTTAATAATAATAGAATTATCTGATTTTGTAATAAGTGTAAAATAATTTTAAGAAATAAAGTATATGGATTAATATTCCATTTTATTGTACAATTAATTTAATTGAATTTTTAGTTAATTTAAAAGGGAGGGCATTAGATGGGGACACAAAAGCAGCATATCATAGTTACACCTACGAAAAGTATAGGCATTTCTTTAGTATTAACGTTTTTGTTTGGTTCTTTTGGAATGTTGTATTCAACAATTATTGGTGCAATTATTATGATTATTATTGAGTTAATTGTTGGTATTGTAACATTTGGTATAGGGCTTTTTGTTACACATTTTATTTGTATGGTTTGGGGAGCAATTGCCGCTCATAATTACAATCAAAGATTATTGAGTGGAACGAATACTTATACATCATAATTTAGCTGGCATAAGTAATTGATATGAACGAACATGCCGGCCATTGGTAATGAGGTAAAAAAAGACGCAAGGAATTGTAATTCCTTGCGTCTTCTTATATTCGTTTGAAACGTCCAACGATTTCAACGGTTTCTGTAATATTCATAAACGCATGATTGTCTACATGACGAATGATACGCTTTATTTCTCCTAATTCGTAACGAGTTACGACAGTATAAATCATTTTTTTCTTATGGTTGGTATAGCCACCGACAGCGTCTACCATTGTTACGCCACGTATGCCGTGATGCAGTAGTGCGCTTTTAATTTCCTCGCCTTTTTCTGTAATTGTCATTATCGTTAATTTAATGTGTTTTGTATGCACAGCATCGATTACCTTGCTGGCAACAAAACGGCTAATTAACGTGTACAGTGTAATGTCCCATCCGAAAATAAAGCCAGCGACAACAAGTAAGGCTAGGTTGAAGCCAAAAATAATGGCACCAATTGAAATGTCTTTATATTTCGCTACAATCAATCCAACAACATCAAAACCACCAGTGGATGATGCAAATCGGAATATAATTCCGGATGCTGCACCACAGATAACACCACCAAATACAGATGAAAGTAAAATGTCATTCGAAACTTGATGTACTGGGATAATGTTCATGGCTGCAGATGATACTGCCACGAAGTAAGCTGTTAAGAAAGTTGTTTTCTTCCCTAAGTAAAAATGACTTAGAACAAGTAGTGGGATGTTTAATAAAAAGATAAGTGCACCGATATTATAATGCATTAAATAACCGATAATCATCCCCACACCAGCGAAACCACCGCTAATCATATTATGCGGGATAAAAAACATATTCATTGAAATAGCATACAAAATGGAAGCTATAAAAATAACAATCAACTGTATTACAAATTCTAAATGAAATGTTCTAGCTGCTGGGAAGGATAAAAAGGCGGTGTCGGGAACGTAATCGGTGTCTCCTAATTGACCCATAGTATGTTTCATCTCCATATTCATTTTTGATTACAAGAAGAGAATAATGCTTTTTTCAAAAACTGGCAATAGTTTTATGGTAATGAAAAAATGTTTTAAATTTATGAAAATTCTAACCTAATTGGTGGTATATGTGGTTATAAGAAAAGAAGTGAATACAATGGAATTTTGTATCATATTTTGAAAAGAAAAGGAAATAGAGAACATCCAAAGAATGTGCTAAAATGAGCTTATTAAGGATGTGAAGCGATGGAATTTTTATTGCAAGATGCAATTCTATATATATCTTTTGTAACGACAGCGCTTTGTTTATTAGAAGTCTTTTTTCTCACTAATGTTTCTCGTTTTGTACGTCAACAAACATCAAGTGGTAGACAAAAAGCGTTTGCACTAGTTGATACATGTGAAGATAGTCTCAATAATGTTCCACTCTTTTCTATTTTCTATAAATATGGAATGGTTCGTTCGGTTCGTAGACAAGAATCGAGCGGAGAGAGTGACGAGGTCGGTCCGTATACACCAATGTTTCGCTAAATAATTACGAAACATTGGAGGAATGAACATGTTAAAATCATACCGAGCTGTGCTCGTTAGTTTATCATTATTATTTGTTTTTGTTTTATCTGGTTGTAGTAATAGCGGTCCAATTGATGCAAATAGTGCAGGGCTTTGGGACCATTATTTTGTTTATCCAATCTCATTTATGCTTCAATTTGTTGCTCATCATGTGCCTAGCGGAAGCTTTGGTATTGCAATCATTATCATTACGCTTGTGGTTCGTTCAGCGATGATTCCATTAGCTGTTTCGCAATATCGCAGTCAAATGAAAATGAAAAAAATGCAGCCTGAATTGCAGAAGCTAAAGAAAAAGCACGGTGATGTAAGCAAAGATATTGAAAAACAAAAACAGTATCAAAAAGAAATGTCAGAACTAATGAAAGCAGGCGGTTGGAACCCACTCGCTGGGTGCTGGCCAATCTTTATACAAATGCCAATTTTCTCAGCATTGTATTATGCGATTAGCCGGACTGAAGAGATTCGTACATCTTCATTTTTATGGGTAAACTTAGGACATGCAGATCCGTATCATATTTTACCGATTATCGCAGCGTTAACCACGTTTATTCAAATGAAAATTATGCAGTCAAATATAGCAGCAGGAGAGCAGGTTTCAATGCTTAAAATGCAGCAAGTTATGATGCCAGCAATGATCTTATTTATGGGATTTGCTGCACCATCAGGACTTGTCTTGTATTGGATTACAGGTAATCTATTTACAATGACACAAATGATTGTACTCAGAAAAGTGATGGAACGTGAAGAAGGACAATTACAAAATGCATAGAAGGAAGCCACTCATTTAGGAGTGGCTTTTTTGTGCTACTGAAGTTTGCTATTACATTTATGGTTGGAAATTCTTTTAAAAGTAGTTAAGGAAAAGTTAAGAAAGCAATTTTAGTATATGCAGTGTATACGAAAGTGTACAAGTTTTCGAAATCTATGTGATACAAAATGAAGGAGGAAGTTTCCTATGAAGAAGAAAAAAACAGTTGGATATTTAGTAGCTGCCGGAGCTTTATCACTAGGAATCATGGGGGGAGCAGGTATCCCTGCTTTCGCAGCAACTAACGATGCAAATTCTACAGTAGTATCAGACCAAACGACAAAAGGGAATTCGAATCAAAAATTGGATGAAGCAACGAAACAACAAGTAAAAACAATTATGGAGAACGCTAAAAAGCAATTAGCTGAATTAGGTGTGAATCTTCCTGAAAAAGGGAAGCGAGGAGAAATGTTCGCAAACCTTGATGATCAGACGAAAGAAAAAGTAAAAACGATTATAGAGCAGAAGAAAGCAGGAACATTAACGCATGAACAAGTAAAAACAAAATTAGCTGAACTAGGTGTGAATCTTCCTGAAAAAGGGAAGCGAGGAGAAATGTTCGCAAACCTTGATGATCAGACGAAAGAAAAAGCAAAAGCAATTATGAAGCAAAAGAAAGCAGGAACATTAACACGTGAACAAGTAAAAGAGAAATTGGCTGAACTAGGTGTGAACCTTCCTGAAAAAGGGAAGCGAGAAGAAATGTTTGCAAACCTTGATGATCAGACGAAAGAAAAAGCAAAAGCAATTATGGACAAAGCAAAAGCACAATTAGCTGATCTAGGTGTCGATTTTCCAATTAAGGATCATAAATTTTCGATGAAGAAAGCGAGTAACTAATGGAAATATAGAAAGTGTAAAAACTATTGATAGAGGTCTCTTTCGTTTGGGCAACCGAAAGAAACGACATAAAGTGTATTCGAGGACAGATTTCTCTCTTAAAGAAATCTGTCTTTTTTTATCGGAAATTAGAGAAATGTATTAGGTTCTGTTATAATATCAAGAAGAAATATTTTTTGTATGTTACATAAAAATATATTGATTATTTCTAAAAATTCAATATAATGAACAATAACTACAAAATTCGACATCAAGAAGTGATGATGAGGACACAATCAATTTTTTACGATTCTCAGAGAGGGAGGCCTTTGGCTGTGAGCTTCCTAATACGGAAAAATAGATTACCACCTCTGAACTGCAGCAGTGAACGAACAACTAGTAATTGCTTGCCGGCAAACACCGTTATCTAGACTTGAGAAATTGGTGAAGTATGCTTTATTTTATCAATTAAACAAGGGTGGAACCACGAATACAACACTCGTCCCTTTTTTAGGGAGGAGTGTTTTTTTATTTCATTTTTGCACCACACTAGGATTGGAAGGAGGAAATGCGGTATGCATCATGATGAGAAAAACAAAATTGGTTTAACTGTAGCACTATCTATCGTTGTTGGGACTATTATTGGGTCTGGTGTATTTATGAAGCCAGGAAGTGTATTAGATTACTCAGGGAGTTCTAATATGGCAATTCTCGCTTGGGTAATAGGTGGCTTGTTAACATTGGCTAGTGGTTTAACGGTAGCTGAAATCGGAGCGCAAATTCCAAAAAATGGTGGATTGTATACGTATTTAGAGGAGATTTATGGGAGTTTTTGGGGGTACTTATCTGGGTGGATGCAAACAATTGTTTATGGCCCAGCTATTATTGGGACATTAGGTTTGTATTTTAGTTCATTAATGATTAACTTTTTCTATTTAGATAAATCATGGAATTTACCAATTGCAATTGGAACAGTTGTATTCCTTGGTATTGTAAATAGTATGGGAACAAAATATGGGGGCATTGTCCAAACAATTACGACGGTCGGAAAGATGATTCCAATTGTATTAATTGTTGTGTTAGGTTTTTGGAAAGGGAATAGTGATATCTTTAATGTAGTTGTACCATTATCAGAGAATCAAAGTATTGGAATGGCGATTTTAGCAACGCTATTTGCATATGATGGTTGGATTTTACTGGCTTCTATTGGTGGTGAAATGAAGAATCCGACAAAGTTATTACCTAAGGCAATGACAGTGGGGATTTTAATTGTAACAGCTGCTTATGTATTAATTAACTTGGCATTATTAAAAGTGTTACCAGCAGCGAAAATTGTAGATCTTGGAGAAAATGCAACAGCGACAGCGGCTAATATGCTTCTTGGAGAATATGGCGGAAAAATTATTAGTATTGGTATTATCATTTCTATTTTCGGTTGTTTAAACGGAAAAATTTTAACATTCCCGCGCATTCCAATGTCAATGGCGGAACGTGGACAACTTCCATTTTCTAAGTTCATTGCAAAAGCACATGAGAAATTTAAAACACCTGCAAATGCAATTACTTTTGAAATTATATTAGGGATTATTTTAATGATTATTAGTGATCCAAATAAGCTCTCTGAGATTTCCGTGTTTATCATTTATATTTTCTATGTGATGACATTTATCGGTGTCTTTATTTTACGAAAACGAAATGAAGGAAAAGACCGTGCATACAGCGTGCCGTTATTTCCAATCGTACCAATTTTAGCGATTTTAGGGTCATTATTTGTAATTGGAAGTGCGATTATTAATGATCCGCTAAGTTGTTTCTTATCCATTGGAATGGTGTTTACAGGCCTTCCAGTTTATTGGTATTTAAATAAGAAAAAAGAAACTGAGATGTAAGAGTTAAAAAGCAGACGTATGATACGCCTGCTTTTTTTCTTTGTAAAAAATTGTTATTGATATGTGGAAGGATTTACACTTGATTGCAAATATCTTTTTGGTTACTATAGTTGTAGTAACCAAAAGAGAACGAGAGAAAGTGTGGGGAAAAACTTGAATTTTCGTGTATATATTTTAGCCATTGCGGCATTCGTAGTCGGGACGGTTGAGTTAATTATTGGGGGCACGCTGGATTTGGTAGCTGATGATTTAGGTGTATCCATTAGTGCGGCAGGTCAACTTATTACAATATTCTCAGTTGTATTTGCTCTTTCAGGGCCAATTCTATTAGCAGTGACAGGAAAAATTGAGCGTAAAACCTTATATATTGGAGCATTATCTGTTTTCTTGATCGGGAATATTGTTTCAGCGTTTAGTTTGAATTATACAATGCTTATGTTTTCAAGGGTCATTTGTGCGGCAAGTGGATCTCTTATTATTGCATTGTCAGTAACGCTAGCTTCTAGTGTTGTAGAGCCGCATTTCCGTGCGCGTGCAATCGGAATTATTTTTATGGGAATTAGCGGATCGCTTGTACTGGGCGTACCATTAGGCCTTGTGCTTGGGAATGCATACGGGTGGCGTGCACCATTTGTTTTAATTTCTGTATTAACAGTTATTGCAATTGCTAGTATTTCTTTATTCTTAACAAAGGTTCCACCGGTAGCGATATTGTCTGTAAGAGAACAGATTGCTACCTTGAAAGATAAAAAGATCGTGAGTGCGCAGTTAACATCATTTTTATTTTTAACAGGACATTTAACACTATATGCATATTTAACACCGTTTTTAAAAGATGTGATGCATGTGGAAGCGAACTGGATTAGCGCATTTTACTTTATTTTCGGTATTGCAGCAGTAATTGGTGGCGGCTTTGGTGGTTGGCTTGCAGATAAGTGGGGCTCTAAGAAAAGTATTATCTCTATTATTATCGTCTTTGCATGTGCCATCTTCACCTTACCGATGATGACATTCTCATTCCCTTTATTTATCATCATGATGGGACTTTGGAGCATGTTAAGCTGGGGGATTTCACCAGCACAGCAAAATTATTTAATTGAAATTGCACCCGAATCAGCCGGTATCCAGCAAAGCTTAAATAACTCCGCGCTTCATTTAGGTATTGCACTTGGCTCAACAGTGGGCGGAGCTGTTATTGAACAATCGTCTGTTATATATAATGCTTGGGTAGGCGGAGGTTTTGTGATTTTAGCATTACTTTGCGCAATTTTCTCGATCACGAGAGGGCAATCTACTCATATGGTAAAGAAGGAATCTATCGTTTGATAGGTTCTTTTTTATTGGGCTTGATGTGAAATATTGTTAATGTGAAGAGGATTTAAATGGAAAGGCGTGATAGATATGAATATGGATATAATAACATCTAGTATAGGAACTTTTTTTGCGTTAATCCCTATTCTTTTAATTGTATTTGTTTTTCGGTGGATTCGGCTCATGTATCTCAATTCTGAAGAACAGTTAAAACAAAATGAAAAGATAATCAAATTGTTGGAAGAGATAAAACAGCAAAATAAAAAATAGCAGAGGAAGGACCTTTGCTATTTTTAATATCTCAGCTTCATTAAAATGCTTCGTATTTCCTCATCGTTCATAAAGAGGTCATGATGCTTCTCTGTAATTTTTGCAAGCGCGACATCGTGGTAGAAAAACTCTGTAAAGAACTTTACGAATGGCTGAGACATTGTTTTCATTGCTTGCCAAGATTCTTGTTCCATCCCAGCAAATAAAATTTCTCGATCATCCACGATAAGCAATAAGTAACGTTCTAATGCGTTAGGTTCTTCGGTTGGAATGAGAAAGTGAACCTTTGTCAGTTCTGTCTCCACATTGCCAACTACAAGTGCCTCAATATCAACACCTTGCTTTGCTTTTTCTTCAAGTAAAGGAAGATACCCCAAAAATGTATCATTCCAAGCGGAAATGCGAATGGAGTGTTTAGCCTCTGCTACGATTTGTTTGCTTTGAACTTGAATAGAAGATTGCATTTTTAAGCTCCAAACACGGTCATCTATAAAGGAGCGTTTTGAAATGTTTGTTTGGAGTTCTTTAATATTTGATTGGAATTCTGTCGTTAATTTTTGAATGGCAAGGTCTAGTGGCAGGGCTGTATATAGTTTTTTCTTTTCTGAGACGGAATCCATAACCATTCCTTTATCGATGAGCCGTGCTAATACTTCATATATTTTCGCTTTTGGAACACCCGAATGCTTTACAATTGTTGTTGCATCTAGTGGTTCATCGCTTGATACTACGACTTCATATGCCTGGCTTTCATATTGAGAGAAACCGAATTTTTGTAACATAATGCCTCCCGAACAAGATAGATTCTATACATAAGAATAAAGAAGTATGTCCATTTACACAAGTGCTTCACTTTTTAACCAAGAAAAAAAGAATAGAATCCGAATGGATCCTATTCTGGTGTCGGTTTAGTTATGAATCGCTTTGAACATGAGCGCACCATTGTTTTCAGTAACAGTTAATGTACCGTTAATTGCTTGAGTTGAGAATTGCTTGGTTTGAAAGTAATCTTTCGAACCAAGTCTTTCTAATATGTTATTTAAATCTTGTTCGCTTAGAGATGAATCTAGAGAACGAATAACAGTCTTTATTGTGGAATAAAAGGCATCGATTTGTTCCTTAGATGTACCTGATCCAGCGATAGCAACAGCGGCAATTCCACCAGTTGCTTTATAAATGGAAACGCCTAATCCAAATGTAGTATTAAATGTTCCATTATATGTCGCGATTTGTGTTGTTTCAGAAAAGAGTTTAATGTTACTGATGCTAATACCATTTGAACTGCCAACTGAGTTAATTGCATTTACTAGCTTTTGCATGATTTGAGCCGTATCTACTGAAGCTGGTGGCGGAGTTGGATTAGGTGGCGGAGTTGGATTAGGTGGCGGAGTTGGATTAGGTGGCGGAGTTGGATTAGGTGGTGGGGTTGGATTAGGTGGTGGAGTTGGGATAGGTTGTGGGGTTGGACTAGGTGTAGGGGCTGGCTTTGGCTCAGGCTTCGCTTCAGATTTTTCTGCGGGCTTTGTGTCCTTCTGCCCTGTGTCACACGCTGTTGCTCCAAATAGAAGAGGAATAGCTAATAAAGTAAGAAATAACTTTTTCATGTGTCCACTTCCTTTCAAAAGGATAAGGTGATTAAAAAAGGATAACATCAATATATGCACAACAGATGGAGAAGGATTACTGCGAATAAGCATATTATGAAAAATAAATGAAAAGTATAGTTATGGTTAGTAAAGTAGGAGAGAGTTTTGTACAATAGAAATGAAGCAAATATAGGAGGGAAACTATCATGGCAATTGTTGATGTATCGATTATTCCAGTTGGAACAGGTAATCCAAGCGTAAGTGAATACGTAGCAGAAGTACAAAAAGTGTTAGAGAAAAATGCGGACCGCGTGAAGTATCAATTAACACCGATGAATACAGTAATTGAAGGAGATCTTCCTGTATTACTTGAAGTGATTGAACAAATGCATGAAGTACCATATACAAAAGGTGCAAAGCGTGTAGCGACAACAATTCGTATTGATGATCGTCGTGATAAAGAGAGCACAATGGAGAAGAAATTAAACTCTGTAAAATCGAAGCTATAGGATGGAATGAAAAGCAACCCAATGGGGTTGCTTTTTTTGTACGTATGAGAACAGGCACTTATAGAAAACGAGCTAATAAGATAATAAAAACTTAAAAAGAAAGGAGTGTTCTGACTTGGGATTTCCAAGTGGTGTACAATTTACGCCAGTTTTAGTGAATGGAAATGTATATACTGATATTGTCGGAGATCAGTCTCCTGCAAGTACGGATATTGTTGGTACTTCTTCGTTTCCGGCGCTTTACTACGCATACGATGGAGTAAATATATACTTTCGCTTACGCTTAAACGCAGATCCACGTAACAGTAAGCTAACAGGTTTCCAAAACTATGCGTGGGGTATTTTGTTTAATACAACGGGTACAGTGGGCACATATCAATGGTTATTAAATGTAGATGGGAATCGGAATTCAGTAAACTTAATTCAAAATGTAATAGAGGAGTTCAATTCTTGGAACGATTCTGCTGAAGGAATAGATGGGCGAGGTGCGCCTAATTTTAGTCGACCGATTGTAAACTTTGACGTAGCTCGCGTTGTACAAGCCGATTCTAGTTTAGGCGGAAATCCAGATTATTTTTTAGATTTTTTCATAGATACTTCTACTTTATTTTCTTTTTTAGGAATTACTATAAATTCAAACGTCCGTCTACTCGCCTTTACCTCTGCAAATTCTAATAATTATAATAAGGATTCTTTGCAAACAGCAGAAGGATTTCCATTTGAACATGCACAATCGAATTCACTTCTTGCAAGTAAAGGAGATGTAAGAGCGGAATTGAGCATAGAAAAAACATTAATATCTGGGCCAACTTTCATTTTAAATGGAGTGCAAGGACAATGGGCGGGAAGTATTCGAGTAACGAATGTTGGTAAAAGCACAGCGACGACAGTGTTTGTCAATGATGTTATTTCTCTAGATCTTCTTAACTCTGTTCAAATCACGAGTGTCTCACTTGGAACGACAGTAATTAATGGGGATACCATAACATGGAATATCGGGAATTTACCTGCTGGTTCGAGCGCTACGTTACAATTTGGTCAAAAAGGCAGTTTTACTATACCTGGAAGCCGTACATTAAATACAGCAACAGCTACAGGAATTGATAGTTATTCAGGTGGAGCGCTTGCTGCTGTTCAAAGCAGCCTTACAGTCACTGCTCAAGCGACTGGAGGAGTGACTGGTACTGTGACTGATAGTGTAACAGGAGTACCTATTAATGGAGCAAATGTTCAAATTTTATTAAACGGGAATCCAGTGGCAACAACTGTAACAGATGCTTCTGGTATATATAGCTTAACGGATATTGCGCCGAATACGAATTCTGTCGTGCAAATTATGACTTCAAATTATACTACCATTTCACAACCTCTCTCTATTCAATCTAATGTAACGTCGGTGTTAAATATAACTTTATCTCCTGTTCCAGGTAATATTCAAGGAACTGTTAGGAATAACCAAACTAATACACCAATCGATGGTGCAACTGTAACGGTTACAAATGTGTTAGGTGCAATCATAACACAAACGATAACAGATGGTAGCGGTCAATATGTAGTTAATTCTATTGTACCTGGAACTTATCATGTCGCGGTGTCTGCAACTACTTATCAATCTCAAGTACAGTCGGTATTAGTGCCAGCAAATGCAAGCGTAACAGTAGATTGTTTGCTTATTTCTAACCCTGGTAGTATGCAAGGGTTTGTGAGAGATAGTGTAACCAATATAGCTATAGTAGGAGCAACTGCTATTTTACGTGATAATAATGGAATCCTTGTTGGTACAACAACTACGGATGGTACAGGAGTATATATATTTAATGCATTAGCACCAGGGGCTTACTGCATTTCAGTAAATGCAGTAAATTATGATACACAAACGGTAGGGAGCACAGTATCTTCAAATCAAACAACAAATGTTGATATAGACTTAACAGCTAATCCAGGAACATTATCAGGGACTGTGACAGATTCTAAAACGGGTACAGGGGTTAACCGAGTAACAATACGTGTCGTGAATCAGTTTGGTATTACTGTTACGACAGTGCAAACAAATAATACGGGAGAATACACAATTCCATCCTTATCTCAAGGAACATACTCTGTGACATTTGCTGCAGAGGGATATGGTACACAAACAATTGGAGCTATAATTGTTTCTAATCAAGTATCAACGACAAACGTTGCTCTTTTTCCTTTAGCAGGAAGTGTAATAGGAACTGTGATTGATAGTCAAACCAATATACCAATAAGTACGGCGGCAGTTGCTATATTCTTAAATAATGTTTTAATAGCCAATACCGTTACTGATAGTACGGGTAACTATACGATGGCAGGATTGGTACCAGGTAATTATACGGTAACATTTACTGATGAAAATTATGGTACACAAACAATTGGAGCCATCATACAAGCGAATACGATAATTAATGTAAATGGATCATTATCTCTATTACCAGGTAGTTTGCTAGGTAGTGTTAGCGGAGGAAATCAACCTATGGCAGGAGCGGTAGTCGTTGTTCGGGATGGGGTTTCTGATACGATTGTAGCTCGCAGTGTAACGGATAGTAATGGAGTATATACGATCCAAAATTTAGCGCGGGGAGCATATAACGTAACAGTATCCGCTACTGATTTTCAAACGAGTATGAAAGGAACCGTTATTTCAGCAAACACTCCTTCTAATCTTAATTTTGTATTGTTACCAATTCCAGCAACGATTACAGGCACAATTACAAATGCACAAACCGGAACGCCTATTGCCAGTACGAATGTAGAAGTGCGGGTGCTTGATGCGAATGGGGTGTTAATTGCCTCTGTTTTCAGTGATAGGAATGGCATTTATTCTGTTCAAAATTTAGGGTCTGGTACGTATAGTGTTGTAGTATCCGCAGCAAATTTTCAAGTTAATATTATGACAATTAAGTTGACACCTGGAGAAATAGACACAGCTAATATAGCGTTGTTACCAGATCCGGGGTTTATTATGGGCAATGTAAAAGGTGTCATAACAAATGCTCCTATACCAGGAGCGGCTGCTAACATTTCGGATAGTAATGGAGTATTGGTAGATACAGTTCTTACTGATACAAACGGAAGTTTTATGACAGTCGGCTTATCTCCTGGTATGTATACAGTTACGGTCATTGCTCAAGATTATCAAAATCAAATCATTGGAGCGATTGTGACAGCTGATGTTACAACGCCTGTTTCAGTAGTGCTGCAACCAAATCCGGGACAAATTACAGGAGTTATAACACCTACCAACATAGACGCCATTGTACAGTTGTATACAACAGATAACTTATTTATTAATAGTATCGCAGTAGATGAAAACGGAAACTATCAATTTATGAATTTAGCACCCGGTATGTACATTATAAAGGCGGTAGCACAAAATTATGCAGTATCTCAGGCAGGAGTGACTGTTATTTCTGCTCAAACGCCAATTGTAAATTTAACAATAAATCCAAATCCGGCTCAAATTCAAGGAATGATTCAAAGTAACGCTGGAGATCCTATTGTAAATGCTACGGTCAAAATAATAGATGCTGGTGAAACGATTATTGGTATTGGCTTAACGAATCAAGAGGGACGATACAGTATTGGAAGTATACCACCAGGTAGTTACAACGTTATTGCTACAGCTCCAAAGTTTCAGAGTGAACAACGTGGAATATTTGTTAATGCAAATCAGAGCGTTACAAATTTTGATTTTATATTACAGTCAAATCCAGGGGCAATATCTGCCCAAGTTACAGATGAAATGACGGAAAATCCATTAGCAGGAGCAACAGTTTTAATTAGAAACAGCCAAGATGTGTTAATTGCATCTACTGTAACAAGTCCATTTGGTAACGTTATTGTTTCAGGATTAAAAGAAGGAAACTATACAGTTGCAGCTACTGTAACGAATTATGCTACGGAAATTACAGGAGTAATTGTAAGAAGTGATGAGATAACAGGAGCGAATATTTCATTAACAAGTACAGTAGGGAGTATTAACGGTACAGTAGTCGATGAGAATCAAAATCCAGTTATAGGGGCAAATATTCAAGTTCGTTTATTAAATGGAACGGGAATATCACTTCAATCTTTTTTAGCAAATCCAGATGGAACATTTGTTATACAAGGCTTGGCACTAGGACAGTATTTGTTAAATGTAACAGCACCTAATTATGGGGGAAGAACAGTATCTGTAATGGTAGAAGCTAATCAAACAACCAATATAATTGTTCCGTTAGCCTCTTTATTAGGTACGATTATCGGCACTATTACAGATAAACAAACAGGAGCGGGCATTAGCGGTAGTACGGTTACAGTAACATCTAATACGGGTATCTTCTTAGGAAAAGGTATCACAGATGAGAATGGTAATTATACTATTAGGAACTTACCGCACGGAATAGTGAATATTACAGTTGTAGCTCCGTCTTATGGAAGTTCAGGAACAACGACCACATTATTGGCAGATGAGATACAAAATGTTTCAATTGCTTTGCAGGAAGATGCTGGTGTAATTACAGGGTTTGTAACAGATTTCAACACCGCTTTACCACTTCCTGGTGCGAATATCGTTATTACAACATTAGGAAACATTGTAATTGCAACTACTGTGGTGGGGCAAACAGGAAGATATCATGTAGATGGATTGGCGCCGGGTTCTTATCGTGTAGTAGCAAGTGAACCTCAATATTCAACCGCTGTATTAACGGTAAATGTCATTTCGGATACAGAGGCATTGGCTAGTTTTGTATTATCTCCAGACCCAGGATATGTTTCAGGAGTTGTAACAGAAGACCTAATGGACGGGGTGCCTTTAAGGAATATTAATATTCAGGTTCGTTATTTAACAATAAGCGGCCCTGTTATTCAAACATTATTAACAGATAGTGAAGGAAGATATATAACAAGTGGGTTATCTCCTGGTACGTATGTATTAACTGCATTTAGTAGTGAATATGGTGATCAAACTTCTTCGGTTTTGGTAACAAGTGATACAACAACGATATTGAATTTTGTTCTTTCACCCAATACAGCTTTCTTGCGAGGAACGGTGACAGATAGTAGTGCGATACCGCTTCCAAGTACGATTGTTCGATTATTTGATAGTAATAATGCACTTACGCAGGCAACGGAAACAAATGCAAATGGTTTATATGGCTTTACTGGAATTACACCCGGAGCATACACAATTGTTGCTATTCACCCAAACTTTGAGAGACAGCAAATTGCTTTTACAGCAACGCCTAATGAAACAGCAACTGTAAATTTTGTTTTAAGTGGAATTCCAGGTACTCTTGTAGGAACTGTGAAGGATAGTGAAACAAATACACCGCTTGTAGGAGCGCTTGTGGAAGTATTTCCAAGTGGCGGTACACTAGCTGTAGCACGCAGAACGACTGATGGAACGGGGCAGTTTAACATTTCAAGCTTAGTATCCGGGAACTATACAGTAGTAGCGTCTAATTTAAATTATGAATCTCAAACGGTTGGAGCAATTATTGTCCCTGGAGAGATAACGAATGTCGAGGTTATTTTGCTTCTCGATCCAGCTATAGTTTCAGGGACGGTTACAGAATTAAATGGAAACCCTATAAATAATGCTGGTCTTTCTTTCTTCAATCAAAGTGGAATTTTAATTGGATCCACGGTAACGGATGTGAATGGAAATTATGTAATGGGGGGATTACCAGCAGGATCGTATACAGTAGTAGCATCGGCTCCTCAATTTGCACATGTAAGTAAAGGGTTGATAGTGGCTCCAGGACAAAATATAACGAACTTTAACTTTGAATTAAGTAGAGATGTTGGAAAAATCGTAGGTACTATCACGGGAGATGGGATATCATTGGTAGGGGTAACAGTTTCTCTACTTGAAGATAATGTATTTATTGTATCGACAGTCACCAAAAGCGATGGAACATATATGTTTGAAAATATCGCTCCTGGAGCCTATACAGTCTCTGCTAGTGCTTCAGGTTTTGGAGTAAATCAAGTAGGAGCAGTTCTACAAGTGAATATGGTCACAGAAGCGAATATAGATTTACATTTTTTGATAGGAACGATTGCTGGAACTGTGACGGATACCTCAGGAATGCCAATTGTAAATATAGCTGTTACAATTCAAGTTTTTAATATAAATGGGCAGTTGCTTCGTAAAGTGCAAGCAGACCATACAGGTGTATTTGTAGTAACAGGATTAGTTCCTGGATCTTATGTCTTGACGGCAAGTGCTCCTCAGTACCAAACAAATACAGTAGGGGCAAATGTAAAAGCAAATGAGGTAACAAATGTAGAGGTGTCTTTACTAGCAGCGGCAGGAGCCATTGCTGGAACTGTTGTAGAGTTTGGGACGAATGAACCAATTGTAGGAAGTAGCGTGAAGATTACAGATATAAATGGTTTTATTATCGGAACAGCAGTTACAGATGAGAGCGGTCGATTTCGCATTGAAAGTCTTCTTGTTGGTACCGTAAATGTGATAGCAACTGCAGAGGGATATACCTCAATTTCTCGTGCAGCCATTATTCCTCTAAATACGACTGTTGATATTATATTGTCATTACAGTTAAATCCTGGTCGCATTGTTGGAACGATTACCGATATTCAAGGTTTTCCAATAAGTGGAGCAGTTATTACTGTAATTGATGGTACAACCGCAGTGATTACGAAGGTTCTGACGCAAAATGATGGAAGTTACCGCGTGGAATCTCTTACGCCAGGAGCATACACAATTTTAGTTAATGCTACTGGATTTGGTCAGGGGATCTCGAGTGGAGTTGTAGCATCAGGAGGTACGACGGATGTTTCTTTACAATTAATGGGGAATACAGGGGCGATTGCTGGAGCTGTTCAAGATAGCGAGACTGGTTTACCTATTAAAGGAGCAGCCATTCAAATCCGTTTGATTAATCCATCAGGACCAATTGTATTGACTACAGTAACAGATACAGGTGGGAATTTTGTAGCTCCAAACTTAAACCCAGGATTTTATGCAGTCGTTGCTTTTGCGGAAGACTATGGAAGTAACGTAGCTTCTGTTCAAGTAGTAATAAACGAAACAGCCACTGTTGCATTATCTCTATCAAGCTTAGTTGGGGCTGTAAGAGGTACGGTAGTGGATGAGGCATTAGAGTTGCCTCTAGTAGATACATTGATTAGACTTACTAGTGAAAGTGGGATTGTACTTCGAGAAGTACAGACAGATGTAACAGGGAATTATTTTATTGATAATATTACCCGAGGAAATTATACACTGGTATTTATTAATGCTAATTATCAAAATGTTGTTGTATCTGTGACGGTAGTAGCAAATGAAACAAAGATAATAAGTGTTACTTTACAGCCTTATCCAGCTTCTATCGCAGGAACAGTAGTTGACGCGAATTCAAGTGCACCGCTTATTGGTGCTGTGGTTCAAGTACTAAATGCAAATGGTCAATTTATTACCAATGCAATTTCAAATACAGAAGGAAGGTATAGCATAACAGGATTAGCAGAGGGAACGCATACGGTTGTTGCAATTACGCAAGGCTACATCGCAAGTAGTCTTAATATTTCATTAACACCAGGGACCGCTGCTCAAGTTGATTTTCAATTGATTACAAATCATGCATCTATTCAAGGAGAGATCATTGATCGAAATGGAAATCCAGTCAATAATGCTCTTGTCCGAGTATTAGATCAAAGTGGAGTATTCATCAATTCTGGTGTATCGGATGCAAATGGAATGTATATTGTTGGAAATATGCCATCCGGGACGCTTCAGGTTATTGTTTCAGCAAAAGGTTTTCAGAGTGTAACACGATTTATAACGGTACGTGCTGGTGAGCAGTTGACAAATATAGATTTTATTTTAGAATGGGATAGTTTTGGAGAAATTAAAGGGAACGTATATAACCAACTTACGAATGAACCGGTTGTAAATGCTACAGTTGAAGTGCGAAATTCTTTTGGTACGATAGTTACTGTGTATACAGATAGATTTGGGGATTTTAGTATTTCTTCTCTTGCTGCCGGTTCTTACACTCTGATAATTTTGGCACAACCTTTTCAAACAAAGACAATTACAGTGAACGTGGAGTTAGGTGAAATAACTCGTGTTACAGTTGGCTTAGATCCAACCTTTATTCCACCCTTTCCAAGAAAAGCAATATATATTATTCTTTTAAAAGAGACAGGAAAGGCATTAAGTCTTCCTTGTGCTTCAAATCCAACAATATTTCATTTAGTGAAATTGGATGAAAATAAGAATTTTGCAATATTCTCCTATGAAGCAGTGTTAGAGGGATTACAGTATATAACAATAGATCTAAGCTGTGTTTGGATTATAAAAATAAAATAAGTATTAAGAAATGAAAGTCTATCTTTAAATAAATGGGGCACAAAGTTTGTATCCTTCTATAAACTTCTTTATTATCAAAATAAAACGTGATAAAGGAGAGATAGCAGAGATGAGTGAAAAATTTAATGAGCAGTTTGATGGCTTGCTTGAAAAGTATACAGAACTATTGTTAGGGGAAAGCAGTGAAGAGAGGAAAGAGCAGGTACAAAAGTGGGCACTGTACTCTTACATCGCAAAAACAATGCCAGCTTTAGTCAAGCATTGGAATGAAACGTATCCAGATGGAAAAGAAGAAATGGTACATTTAATAGCTGATATTAAGAAGTTAAATGAAGAACACCGTAACCATAAAGACTGAAAAAACCACTTATAGAGTGGTTTTTTATTATTTTCGACAGAATATGACATTGTAAAATTTATATGTTTGATATTGTTTATTTAAATTTACATATAAGGGGAGAGATTAAAGTGGATGCTGAAAAGAAGTCGAAGATTTGGGAGTATGTCGGATGGGGCGCAATTGTCATAGTTGGCGCTTTTACTACATTTATGTTATTGATGCTTATTTTTGGTGATCCGAAAACGAAAGATAAAGCGGGAGAAGTGACAACAGATGGACAAGAGGTTCAATATGCCGGAAAGGATTTGAAAAAAGAATAATCTGTTGGAAAACTTGCTATTAAGGAATAAAGGGGATAATTAGTTATGAATAAAAAAGTGAAAAATTTTAAATATCTTATGATTATATTAGCCTGCATTGCAATTTTTGGTACAGTTTTACCTAATGCATTAGATCCGAATGAAACATTAGCAGGTAAAATTTCAATTGCAGTTTTTGGTACAATGGGTACTTGTTTATTATTTTCTATTACTTATTTTATTGTAAAAAAAGCTATTATAGCTTCGATGAAAAGGTAGATTATTATATGTCCTTAGGATTTGGATGGTTTCAGAACAGTTTTTTTGGGCGGAATTTGCCGATGAAGGTAAAGGAGTTCCGATTATTCTTTTAAAAGTAAAAAAAATATAATTCACTTTAATGTTGAAGAAAGAGGCTATCCCATAAGTCGGTGAAATCGTTTATGGGATAGCCTCTTTATGAAAAAATCCTACACAATATGTAGAGGTAGGAGCAAATATCTTTACATGTTTCGCATTTAAATGAAACGGAATCCTATGTTTCTACACGTAATTTTTATAGGAGTGAATTACGTGCACTTAGGGCTTTATATTTGTATTCATCTTGAGTCATATTAGTATCTTTGTATAATGTATAGGGAGAAGTAAGAGGTGTGCGAGTAGTGTCGAATATTTATTTTAAATGAGCCTTCTCACCTATTTTTATAGTTTTTTCTAAATGTCGAAAAAAATTTATGAATATTTGAAAGCGACATTATAGGTTTTTAAACATTTTTATAGTATTTTATAAATTATCTAAATAATTATTTGTATCAAATAATTTTAAACAATGATATAATTTAGAAGAGGGGTAAAAAACAGACAAAGTACAGTCATAGGGGTGAATTACATGGAACAATTAATGCGCAATTCGTTTCTTTTTTTGTCAAAAAATAAAGCGTTAACAAAACTGGCTAAGAAGTACGGTTTACGCTTTGGTGCAGGGCGCTTTGTCGCAGGGGAGACAATTGATTTAGCTGCTGCAGCCATTAAACAATTAAATCAGCAAGGACTTTGTGTAACAATCGACTATTTAGGTGAGTTCGTTGATAATGAAGCAGAAGCAAACGAAATGGCAGATCAATCGATTGAAGCAATTCGCGCAATTGGACGCGAAAAACTCAATTCACAGCTTTCTTTAAAAATGACTTCTATGGGATTAGACATCTCAGATGAAATTGTAATGAATAATATGCGCCGCATTTTAGAGGCTGCAAAAGAAAACGGTGTGTTTGTTACGATTGATATGGAAGACTATACGCGATGTGGGAAAACAATTGAGATCTTTAAGCAATTAAAATCTGAATACGATAATATCGGTACTGTTATTCAAGCTTACCTATATCGTACAGAAAAAGACATCGAGGATTTAAATGCATATAATCCTAATTTGCGTCTTGTAAAAGGGGCTTATAAAGAACCAGAAGAAGTGGCGTTCCCGGACAAGAAAGATGTAGATGAAAATTATAAAAAAATTATTAAAATGCACTTATTAAATGGAAATTATACAGCTATTGCTTCACACGATGAAGCAATTATTGAATATACGAAGAAACTTGCCGAAGAACATAACATTTCACGCGATCAATTCGAATTCCAAATGCTATATGGTATTCGTACAGAACGTCAGCTTGAGCTTGTAAAAGAAGGCTACAAAATGCGTGTTTATGTGCCGTATGGAAATGACTGGTATGGCTATTTCATGCGCCGCCTAGCAGAACGCCCAGCAAACGTTGCGTTCGTTTTAAAAGGAATGGTGAAAAAATAACCAAGGAGCTAAAATACTCCTTGGTTATTTTAATTGCTTGAATGCATAATTTGCCATCTTTTTCGTATCTGGATATAACTGCGTACGAGTAGAAGACAGTACAACGTTAATAACTCGTTTGCCGTCTTTTTCATCGACTGTGACGACAGTGTATTTCCCAAGCGCAGATAAACCGCTTTTACTTCCAATTGCATATGGATCATCGTAAAGTTCCTCGCGGCCATAGTTTGCAATTTTTGGGGCGCGCTGTGAAGTATGTAATGTTGAGCGCGTTGTATTCATATAATCTAGCACAATTGGGTATTTTAATGCTTCTTTCGTAATGATGGCGATGTCATAAGGTGATACTTTATTACCTAATGCGTCAGCTCCGCTCGCGTTTTTAAACGTTGCATGCTTTGTCCCGAGTTCTTTCGCTCGTCTATTCATCATTTTGATAAACTCTTCTTTTGATCCTGCAATATGTTCGGCAATGGATTCAGAGATTGGATCGGCACTGATGATTAGCATGAGTTTCAATGCTTCATCTCTTTTTAATTTTTCACCAGCATGAAGTTTAATTTTTTTGCTTTGACTCTCCGTTGTTATTGCGTTTTTAGTGACTGTAATTTCTTCATCTTTTTTCACATTCTCTAGTAAAAGAAGAGTTGTCATCATTTTTGCTATGCTAGCTGGATACGAACGTTCTTGTTCCCGTTTTCCATATAGAATTTCACCAGTATCAGCATCGATTGTAACGGCGTATTTCCCAGTGATAGCAGGCTGATTCTCTCTCACGTCTTTTTTCTGGTTTGCATAAGAGAAGAAAATCATACTTGTAAACAGTGTAGCGATCATCACAATCATGAGTATTGTTCGTTTCATCATCGTTCCCTCTTTTGTTTTTCCTTATGTACAAATAAATTGGGCAGAAAAGTGGCCCAATACTCATTATGCCACGTTCTCTGCCCAAAAATATAGCGGAAGTTCAAAAAGTCCGGTAAAGATCGCCGCCCGCTTTCTTCGCTACATCGCCAGTCCGGTTCACATGTAGCTCCACCTACACTCCGTATCTTCCCAGCTTCCGTACGTCGAACTGCTCGGCTCTCTTTATACTCCTTTTTGAACAAGCACATATATCCTTATTTTTCACCCATGTTGTGCTTTTTATATTGTTGATTGTTACCTTGACGGCCTTTTTCAATACCGCGATCAACTGGACCTGCATTTCCTGTTACACTTGCAGCACTAACGCCTGCTTTTGATGGGTCTTTCTTAAGTCTTGCCATATATATTCCTCCATTTTCGTTAAATTCTAAAAAAGGAAAAAGCGTATTCTATCAAGAAATACACAGTTATAGAGTTCCCAAATCAAAGAAAATAATTTATTTCAGAAAATTTTATCAATAAATATATTGCGAAAATTTAAACAGTATCATATATTTATTAGTAGAGGCTCACTCATTGATTGCGACTTATGTCGAAAAATTGAATGAGCATTCATTCAAGAATAGGGGGAGAAATGGATGTTCCAAATTAAAAAGGCTGCTGTTCTCGGTTCTGGCATAATGGGCTCAGGAATTGCTGCACATTTAGCCAATATCGGTATACCAACATTATTGCTTGATATCGTACCACAGGCGCTTACAAAAGAAGAGGAAGCGAAGGGACTTACGTTAGAACATAAAAGTGTAAGAAATCGTTTTAGTAACGGGGCACTGCAAAAATTAGTAAAGCAAAAACCAGCTCCTCTTACAGTGAAAGGTAATTTAGCATTAATTGAAGCGGGTAATTTAGAGGATGACCTTGAGCGCCTTGCTGATGTAGATTGGATTATTGAAGTTGTTGTTGAAAATTTAGACATTAAGAAGAAACTATTTGAAAAAGTAGATGCTGTTCGTAAACCAGGCTCGATTGTGAGCTCAAATACATCGGGTATTTCTGTTGAAAAAATGGCAGAAGGTCGTTCAGATGACTTCCAAAAACACTTCTTAGGAACGCACTTTTTTAACCCACCACGTTATTTAAAACTTCTAGAGATTATACCGACAAAAGAAACAGATCCACAAGTGTTAAACTTTATGAAATTATTTGGTGAAGATGTTCTTGGAAAAGGTGTCGTTATCGCGAAAGATACACCAAACTTTATTGGAAACAGAATCGGTACGTACGGCTTACTTGTGACGTTGCAAGAAATGATTAAGCGCGGCTATAGCGTTGGAGAAGTGGATTCTGTAACAGGTCCATTAATCGGTCGTCCAAAGAGCGCAACGTTCCGCACATTAGATGTTGTTGGTTTAGACACATTCGTTCACGTTGCGAACAATGTATATGAAAATGTACAGGAAGAAGAACGAGATGTATTTAAAGTACCAGCTTTCATGCATGGCATGCTGGAGAAAAAATGGCTTGGAAGTAAAACAGGTCAAGGTTTCTTCTTAAAACAAGGAAAAGAAATTTTAGAGTTAAATCCTGAAACGATGGAATATGAAGCACGTAAAAAATTAAAAGCTGCTTCTGTAGAGTTAAGCAAACAAGAAAAAGGATTAGCGAATAAATTGAAAGCGCTTGTATATGCGAAAGATCGTGCAGGAGAGTTGCTATGGAATATTATTACGCCAACTCTTTTATATTCAGCGAAGCTTCATAAAGAAATCGCAGACGATATTGTTGCAATTGACCAAGCGATGAAGTGGGGATTTGGCTGGGAACAAGGCCCATTTGAAATTTGGGACGCAATTGGCGTAGAAAAATCCGTTCAAAAGATGGAAGAAAACGGCAAAGTTGTTCCGGCATGGGTAAAAGACATGTTAGAGAAAGGATTTAGTACTTTCTATAAACAGGATAACGGTGAAAGCTATTACTACGATAACGGTGAATATAAGCTGATTGAACGTAATAAAAAAGCAATTTCGCTTAAACAACTAAAAGAGAAAAATGGCGTGTTAAAGAAAAATAGTGGTGCGAGCTTAATCGATTTAGGCGATGGCGTCCTTTGCTTAGAATTCCATTCAAAGAGCAATGCAATTGGTATGGATATTACGCAAATGATTAACTACGCTGTTGATGAAGTGGAAAAGAATTATAAAGGACTTGTTATCGGGAACCAATCGAAAAACTTCTGCGTTGGTGCAAACCTTGCGATGATTTTAATGGAAGCACAAGATGATAACTACTTTGAAATTGAGTGGGTCGTGAAAAACTTCCAAGATGCAATGATGAAAATTAAGTACTGCTCAAAACCAGTCGTGGCAGCACCATACGGTATGACACTTGGCGGCGGTACAGAAGTTTGCTTACCAGCAGCGAGCATTCAAGCTTCTAGTGAGACATACATGGGATTAGTAGAAGTTGGGGTTGGTTTAATCCCTGGCGGTGGCGGTAACAAAGAGTTATACATTAAACATTTAAATAAAATGGCAAACGGTGTAGAGTTTGATCTGCAAAAGGTTGCAAACAAAGTATTTGAGACAGTAGCGATGGCGAAAGTTTCAACATCTGCGCAAGAAGCAGTTTCTCATAACTTCTTAGGCGATAAAGATGGTATTAGTGTGAATGGTGATCACTTACTATACGATGCGAAACAAAAAGCACTTGCTTTATATGAAGCGGGTTATAAAGCACCTATCCGCAAAAAGATACCAGTTGTTGGTGAAACGGGATATGCAACTCTCGCACTTGGAGCAGAAGCAATGCATTTATCTGGTTACATTTCTGAATATGATCTTCATATTGCGAAGAAACTTGCATATGTAATTGCAGGCGGAAAAGTACCGTACGGAACAGAAGTTGATGAGCAATACTTATTAGATGTGGAACGTGAAGCATTTATTAGCTTAGTAAGTGAGATGAAATCACAAGCAAGAATGCAGCACATGCTTGTAAAAGGAAAGCCATTACGTAACTAATAACGAGGGGAGATATCGTTCATGAGAGAAGCTGTCATTGTTGCGGGAGCAAGAACGCCAATTGGTAAGGCAAAGAGAGGTTCATTAAAAACAGTTCGTCCTGATGATTTAGGAGCATTAGTAGTAAAAGAAACATTAAAACGTGCGAATAATTATGAAGGACCAATTGATGATTTAATTTTCGGTTGTGCGATGCCAGAAGCAGAGCAAGGTTTAAATATGGCACGTAATATCGGTGGGTTAGCGGGACTTTCTTACGATGTTCCAGCTATTACAATTAACCGTTACTGTTCTTCAGGGCTACAAAGTATCGCTTACGGTGCAGAACGCATTATGCTTGGTCATTCTGAAGCAGTATTATCTGGTGGAGCAGAATCGATGAGTTTGGTTCCAATGATGGGGCACGTTGTTCGTCCAAATAGTCGCCTTGTGGAAGCGGCTCCAGAATATTATATGGGCATGGGCCATACAGCAGAGCAAGTTGCTGTGAAATATGGAATTTCTCGTGAAGAGCAAGATGCATTTGCGGTAAGAAGTCATCAGCGTGCGGCAAAAGCTTTAGCTGAAGGGAAGTTTGCTGATGAAACAGTACCTGTAGATGTAACTTTGCGTACCGTTGGGGCAAATAACAAAATCCGAGAAGAAATGATTACATTCTCACAAGATGAAGGTGTAAGAGGAGATACGACATTAGATATCTTAGGGAAATTACGTCCAGCATTTAACGTTCGCGGTTCTGTAACGGCTGGTAACTCTTCACAAATGAGTGATGGAGCAGCATCCGTACTTTTAATGGATCGTGAAAAAGCAGTGAGCGATGGCATGAAGCCACTTGCGAAATTCCGCTCATTTGCAGTAGCTGGTGTACCACCAGAAGTAATGGGAATTGGCCCAATTGCAGCAATTCCAAAAGCGTTAAAATTAGCAGGATTAGAACTATCTGATATCGGCTTATTTGAACTAAATGAAGCATTTGCTTCTCAATCGATCCAAGTAATTCGTGAGCTTGGCTTAGATGAAGAAAAGGTAAATGTAAACGGTGGTGCAATCGCACTTGGACATCCACTTGGTTGTACAGGAGCAAAATTAACATTATCTCTTATTCATGAAATGAAACGCCGCAATGAGCAATTCGGTATTGTAACAATGTGTATCGGCGGGGGAATGGGAGCTGCCGGAGTGTTTGAATTACTATAAAAAAAGTGGAGGCGGCTCGTCCAGAACAAGAGGACATTGGAGCTCCTGACATAGAGGCGCTTTTTGCCTCGGAGGAAGGGGCAAAATGGCCGATTGTTCTAGCCGCTGGAACTGGATTAAATAAAAAGTGGAAGCGGCTTGCTTAGAATGCGAGGGGGATGGAGCTTCTGGCGAGGAGGCGTTCTTTGCCTCATAGGAAGAAGCGAAGTCACCGATTATTCTAGCCGCTGGAACTGGATTAAATAAAAAAGTGGAAGCAATAAAAGGGTATAAAAAATAAAGGGTGAGCCAGCTTCTTTCAAAATGAGAGAAGCGGCCTATGAAAATATGAAGGAGGAATTTTTCATGGAAAAAACAGTGGGAAATGCAGTTAAAGGCGGCAGCTTTTTAGTTGATGAGATTACGATTGATCAAGTATTTACACCAGAGGATTATAGCGATGAGCATAAAATGATAGCGAAAACGACAGAGGATTTTATTGTAAATGAAGTTCTCCCAGAGCTTGAATATTTAGAGCAGCATGAGTTTGATCGTTCTGTTCGCTTATTAAAAGAAGCTGGCGAGCTTGGTTTATTAGGTGCTGATGTACCAGAAGAGTACGGCGGAATTGGGCTTGATAAAGTAAGCTCAGCGTTAATCGCAGAGAAATTCTCTCGTGCTGGTGGCTTTGCAATTACACATGGCGCTCACGTTGGTATCGGATCATTACCAATCGTTTTATTCGGTAATGAAGAGCAAAAGAAAAAATATTTACCTGCTTTAGCAACTGGTGAAAAATTAGCTGCATACGCATTAACTGAGCCAGGATCTGGATCGGATGCATTAGGCGCAAGAACAACTGCTCGCTTAAATGCAGAAGGTACACACTATGTATTAAATGGTGAGAAACAATGGATCACAAACTCTGCTTTTGCTGATGTATTCGTTGTATACGCGAAAGTTGATGGAGAGCATTTCACAGCATTTATCGTTGAGAAAGAATATCCAGGTGTATCTACAAGCCCTGAAGAAAAGAAAATGGGAATTAAATGTTCTTCAACTCGTACGCTAATTTTAGAAGACGCATTAGTGCCGAAAGAAAATGTACTTGGTGAAATTGGTAAGGGGCATATCATTGCGTTTAACATTTTAAATATCGGTCGTTATAAATTAGGTGTTGGTACAGTTGGTTCTTCAAAACGTGCACTAGAAATTTCTGCACAATATGCAAATCAGCGTCAACAGTTTAAACAACCGATCGCTCGTTTCCCATTAATTCAAGAAAAGCTTGCGAACATGGCAGCGAAAATTTATGCGGCGGAAAGCTCTGTATATCGTACAGTTGGTTTATTTGAAAGCCGTATGAGCACATTATCAGAAGAAGAAGTAAAAGACGGCAAAGCTGTTGCAGCTTCAATTGCTGAATATGCAATTGAGTGCTCTTTAAATAAAGTATTCGGTTCTGAAGTATTAGACTACGTAGTAGACGAAGGTGTTCAAATTCATGGTGGTTACGGATTTATGGCAGAGTACGAAATTGAAAGAATGTACCGCGACTCTCGTATTAACCGTATTTTCGAAGGTACGAACGAAATTAACCGTTTAATCGTACCGGGTACGTTCTTACGTAAAGCAATGAAAGGTGAATTACCGCTTCTTCAAAAGGCACAAAAATTACAAGAAGAGTTAATGATGATGATGCCAGAAGAAGTAGGCGATGAGCCATTAGCACTTCAAAAATATTTAGTAAATAACGCGAAGAAAATCGGCTTAATGGTAGCTGGATTAGCTGCCCAAAAATACGGTAAAGCATTAGATAAAGAACAAGAAGTTCTTGTTAACATTGCAGATATCGTAAACAATTTATACGCAATGGAGTCTGCTGTTCTTCGTACAGAAAAAGCAATCAAAGCAACTGGCCTTGAAAAGAATAAACAAAAAGTATTATACACTGAAGTATTCTGCCAAGAAGCTTTCAACCAAATTGAAGCAGATGCGAAAGAAACAATTATCGCAGTTGAAAACGGTGATATGCTGCGCATGATGTTATCAGCGCTTCGCAAATTAACTCGTCATACACCGCTTAACGTAATTCCGAAGAAGCGTGAAATTGCTGCGAAAGTATTAGAGGATGAGCGTTATACAGTTTAATTGTTTTGAGAATCCGGCAACCCTATAAGGGCTGTCGGATTTTTTTGTGAGTAATCGCTGTATAAAATCGATATCTGGATTAATCGTATCAATATACGCATGAACACGATCATCTAAATCAACTTCGGATAAAGTGTTCTTACAATACTATCTTTGTAAGACAAGCTTGCTAAAATGACTATGATTTTTTAAGTAAAAGGTGAATGTGATCATTCATCTTTTTTTAGTGAATCATCATTTTATGTCATCACTTCACATGCATACAATCCCAAAATTAATAGATACTAAATGGTGAATGAACAAAGAAAGGAAGGGTTTTATTATGCCAAATTTAACAGAGCTTGAGCTTGAAAATTTACGTCATATTATTGGAGGGCATGCGACAGTTGCGAATAAATTAGATCAGTATGCGCAGCAGTGTACAGATCCTCAATTGAAGCAAATGCTACAGCAAGATGCACAAGCGGCAAGAAATACAAGACAACAATTAATGTCCTTTTTAGGTTAGGAGTGTATAGACTATGAATGAAAAAGATATGGTGAACGATTATTTAGCGGAGTTAAATGCTAGTTTAACGGGTTATGCGAATTACATAGCGCAATCGGATAACGCACAGTTACATCAAACGTTGATTCACATTCGAAATCAAGATGAATTAAGGCAACGTAAGGTATATGAATATGCGAAGCAAAAAAATTATTATCAACCAGCTGCTCCTGCGAATCCAATGGTTGTTCAGCAATTGAAAAGTCAGCTAAATGCACAATAATAAAATACGAAAAAGCGAGTGAATATCAGATGATCATTCACTCGCTTTTTCGTATTTGTATATATCAATGCATATGTGTGAAATATTTTTCTAGTTGTAACAAATATGACGAAAAATTTTTAGGGTATGTCACAAAAAGTACAAAAAGATTGTTCAATATTTCACAAAGTATCCATGGTTTCTATAGTGCGAATCTCTATAATAAAAAGTGTAAAGAACAAAAACATTACATAATGATTTAGGAGAGGTTCTTATGAATAGAAACACAAGAAAAATCGCAATTATTGGCACTGGATTAGTTGGATCAAGCTGCGCATATTCAATTGTGAATCAAGGTATCTGTGAAGAACTAGCATTAATTGATATAAATTATGAACGTGCAGTTGGAGAAGCGATGGATTTATCACACTGCATTAACTTTACAAATACAAGAACAAAAGTATATGCAGGTACTTATGAAGACTGCAAAGATATGGATATTGTTATTATTACAGCAGGTCCAGCTCCAAAACCAGGACAAAGTCGCTTGGATACTTTGGGAGCAAGCGCGAAGATTATGGAAAGTGTTGTAGAAGGTGTAATGGCAAGTGGATTTGATGGCATCTTCTTAATCGCATCAAATCCAGTTGATATTATTACTTATCAAGTTTGGAAAGTGTCTGGTTTACCAAGAAACCGTGTGCTTGGTACAGGAACATCTTTAGACTCTTCACGCTTGAGAACAATTTTATCTGAAATGCTTGAAGTGGATCCTCGTAGTATTCACGGTTATTCATTAGGTGAGCATGGTGACTCTCAAATGGTTGCCTGGTCTCATGTTACAGTTGGCGGGAAACCAATCTTGCAAATTTTAGATGAACAAAAAGAGCGTTTCGGCGAAATTGATTTAGATGAAATTGTTGAGAAAACTGCTAAAGCTGGTTGGGAAATTTATAAACGTAAAGGAACTACTTATTACGGTATTGGGAATTCACTAGCTTATATCGCACGCTCTATCTTTAATGATGATCATTGTGTAATCGCTGTTTCAGCCATTTTAGATGGTGAGTACGGTGAATATAATATTTGCACAGGTGTACCAGCAATTATTACAAGAGATGGTGTGAAAGAAGTCGTTGAACTAAACTTAACAGAAGCCGAGGAAAGCCGATTTGCACAATCCAATGATATTTTACGTGACTATATGAAAACAATCGGTTACTAAACTAGGAGAAGGTGAAACAGATGAAGGACTATATAATGTCTCGTGTTTTTAAAGGTTCTGCCGGAATTGCACAAGGTATTTTCGTATCACTTGGAATTGGTTTACTGATAGAAAATATAGGAAGAATTGTTGATATTCCGATGTTAATTACAATTGGTGTTGTCGCGAAATCACTTATGGCACCAGCAATTGGAGCAGGGATTGCTTTCATGCTTGGAGCAAACGGGCTTGTCATTTTCTCAGCGATGGTCGCCGGGGCGATTGGAGCAGGATCGATTTCGATTACTGAAGCTGGTCTAATCATTAAAACTGGTGAACCGATCGGTGCATTATTAACAGCAACTCTAGCGGTCTATATCGGTAAACGATTAAGCGGGAAAACTGCTTTAGATATGATGCTCGTTCCATTTGTGGCAATACTAGGCTCAGGCATAGTTGGTATTTGGTTAGCTCAAAATATTAGCCCTGTTTTAAATATAGTTGGAGCGTTTATTAAAGATAGCTCAGCTGGTAGCCCATTTATTGCTTCTATTGTACTTTCAGTTGTTTGGGGACTATTACTTATTTCTCCAGCATCATCAGCTGCTTTAGCAATTGCGCTTAGCCTAGACGGTGTTGCAGGCGGTGCAGCACTTGCAGGATGTGTAGCTCAATTTATCGGATTCTCTGTTATCTCAGCAAAAGAAAACAATTTGGGTGGTATTTTAGCACAAGCGCTTTGTACTCCGAAAGTACAGTTGCCGAACATTACTAAAAATCCAATGATTCTCGTCCCAACTGTCGTTGCCAGCGCCATTGTGGGTCCTGTATCTGCACTAATTTTTCACTTGGAAGCAGGTAAAGAAATTGCAGGTCTTGGATTAAGTTCTTTGATTGCACCAATTAATTTAATTTCCAGCCAAGGATTTGATGTTGTACCAGCGATGGTTATCACTTACATTGTAATTCCAGTAGCTGTTTCTTATATCATTTACATTGCGCTAAAAAAAGCAGGCCGAATTCATTCAGGCGATATGACTGTGCCACAATCTTAATTGCCAAACAACATATTACATTGAAAATCTCCTTTATATAGATAAAAGCAGACTGAAGAAGCCACAGTCTGCTTTTTTGTTACATTTTATAGGTTTGTTTTACTGGGATTGTAACAGTTTCTTTTCTGTTAACTAATAATAATTGCACACCGAGGTACAATGTGCTCGCCAATGCCATGCCAGAAACTGCATCTAAGAAGGCATGCTGTTTTGTGAATAATGTCGATAAAATAATGAGTGTACCAAAGAACGTAAGGATCCAATATTCCCACTTATGCTGCTCTCTTCGCTTATAAGCAGCTAACATAATGACAAATGTTGTGAGAACGTGGATGCTAGGGAAACAGTTTACAGGTTGATCAATACTATAAATATAACGAACTAAGTCAGAAAATACATCTGTCCCTACTACTGTAGGGCGGGGTACTGTTGTTTGCCACAAATAGTAAATCGAAAAGCATGTTAGTTTTCCAAGGATAACGCTGCTTAATGTTACATAATATTGTTTACGATCAGCGAAACAATAGTAAATGAGTGCTCCATATAAGTATGGGAACCAAAGTAAATACGGAATAATAAATACTTTTACAAACGGAATCCAATCATCAACTATAGTCGTAACGTCGACGGCATGAACGCCAGATTTATTTAGTACATCGTAAAGCGGACTTACGAGTACGAGTAGAAGTATATAACTTAAGGGAAGAAAAGATGAAAGTTTATATTTTTTCATGAAAATCTCCTAGTGTTTAGTAATGTAAGTAAATCCAATTGATTATAATATAGAAAATCAAAATGAGCTATCGATTTTACTTACATTTTTTTGAATTTGCCTTACATTTTTGTCACTTGACTTTTGAGATGGGGGGAGTAAGAATGAAGCGTTTGCTGAATTTTTGTTTTCTTATATTGTTATGTCTAATAGGGGTGGGGTGTGCACAAAATAAGGATATACCACCTGTTCAAGAGTATAGCGGAAGGGCATTGGCTATTGGAGTTGTGGGTGAGGTACCAAAGGATACGTTTAGAAATATAAAGTTTGAGAAAATAAAGTTAGATGAAATGAAGGAGAGATCTGAAGAAGTTGACGGATTTCTCGTTATGAAAGAACATTTTGAAGAAGCATCAAAAGAAAAATATACAGATCTATTTTTAGGGTTGAAAAAGCCAGTGTTTTTTATTGGTTTAAAGGATCGGCCCTATTTCATTTTTACTGAAAAAGATTTAGATTATCATAATGCGCCAAGAAATGGAGCAATGATGTATACACAAGGATTTGTAAACGTTGGAAGTGGTGAGGGACAAATTTGGGGTACCGATTTATACAATGATACGATTTCAGAACAAAGCATTCATAATATGTATATATATGTATTTCAAACGATTGCGGATTATTTGAGTAGGCAGTAAGAAGCTCTTGATTTAGGAGCTTCTTCTGTTTGATTTATTTAATCAAACGTTTGTTTAAGATGTATGTTCGTGTTTATCCTGCTATTCGTGGGCAGTCATACTCCCACTTCAACATTCAGCACAAGCAAAGAGGTTAGATGGGAGATAAACTTCCAGTAAAACCCCAATTAGTGAGGGCAAATAATCAGTGGAGGATGAAGAAAACCCCGCTGATTAAAGTTTCACTTTATGGTGTTTAATCTATCAAATAAACGTTTGTTTAAGATATATGTTCGTGTTTAACATACACGATAAATTGAGAGGAAAATATTTTAAATATAAAAATGGCGGAAAATAAGGAAAATTTGCAGGGGAAAAGAAAATTGTGACGAAATAAGTTAAAGTTTGGAGAAGAATCGTTTGAAATAATAGAATGTTTTCTATATGATAAAGATAAAGGTTAGCAAAAAGTAGGTGAATTTATGACAGTAACATTTTATTCATATCCAAAGTGTGGCACATGTCAAAAAGCGAAAAAATGGTTTGAGGCAAACGATGTAGCATATGAAATGATTCATATTGTTGGAAATCCACCGTCAAAAGAAGATTTGCGTAATTTACATGCGAAAAGTGAATTGCCATTAAAAAAATTCTTTAATACAAGTGGAATGCGTTACCGTGAACTTGGCTTAAAAGATAAGTTAAAGGAAGCAAGTGAAGACGAATTGTTTGAGCTTTTAGCATCTGATGGCATGTTGATTAAACGTCCAATCGTAACAGATGGTACGAATGTAACACTTGGTTTTAACGAAGAGCAGTTTGAAAGTGTGTGGAAAAAGTACCAATAAGGTATTTTTACATAATTAATACATTCACTGGAGGTACAGTCATGAGCATTCCAAATCATTTACGTTACTCTGAAGAACACGAATGGGTAAAAACTGAAGGCAACCAAGTTGTTATCGGTATTACTCATTTCGCACAAAGTGAGTTAGGCGATATCGTATTCGTTGAACTTCCTGAAGTAGGTGCAACAATTGAGGCTGACGAGCCATTCGGCAGCGTAGAATCTGTTAAAACAGTTTCTGAATTATACGCACCTGTAAGTGGTAAAGTTGTGGCAGTAAACGAAGAATTAAGCGATCAACCAGAACTTGTTAACGAATCTCCGTACGAAGGTGCATGGATGGTTAAAGTTGAACTTTCTGATGCAAGTGAAGTAGAGAAGTTATTATCTGCAGAACAATACGCAGAAATGACAAACCAAGACTAATTTTAATCGAAATAAAAGGGACAGCCTATGTGCTGTCCCTTTTATTTTGCACTGTGAGCGAGCTGCTTCCGCTTTTCTTGATGTCTAGCTTCAGCGGCAAGAACAGTCAGTCGTTTCGCTCCTTCCTGTGAGGCAAAGGGCGCCTCTTCGTCAGAAGCGCCAACGTCTTCCTGTTCTGAGCGAGCCGCTTCCGCTTTTCTTTGCAAAAATAAACAGGAAACAACATGAAAATATCGAATATACTATATACTAAAGTAAGGTTGTTTTTATAGTATATGGTGATCGGGTGATGACATATGGTCTATGTAGAGAAAGTCATTATTGTCGAAGGAAAATCAGATAGAAGAAAGATTGAATCTATTATTCGGGAACCAGTGGAAATTGTTTGTACAAATGGTACAATTGGTTTGTCGAAAATGGATGAACTCATTGATCAGTTTTTTGATAAAGATGTATATGTACTAGTGGATGCTGATGCCGCAGGAGAGAAGCTTAGAAAACAATTTCGGAAAGAATTCCCGCAAGCTGAGCATATTTACATTGATCGTTCGTATCGTGAAGTGGCAACTGCTCCTTCTAATCATTTAGCGAACGTATTATGGGGAGCTGACATTGACGTTTATACAGAATATTTACGGTAAGGAATGATAGAAGTGATTGACTGGACAGGTGTTGAAGTAACAGCTCTAATAGCAGACCAAGAAAAAACAGTATTATATGTATATACACCGATGTGTGGAACATGCCAATTAGCAAAGAAGATGTTAACAGTGGTAGAAGCTACTATATCTGAATTGGAAATAGGAATGTTAGATTTAAACTATGCACCTCATTTAGCGCAAGAGTATGAAGTAGAAAGTGTACCTTGTTTACTCGTATTTGAGCGGGGAACACTTATAAAGAAAATATATGCATTTCATTCGGTTGAATATTTATATAAAGAATTACAGTAGGCGGCAAAGTTTTTGCCGCCTCGACATATTTCTTGGGAAATATGCCTGAAAGATAGAAGTAGTACGTTATTTGTCGAGAGAAAGTAACAGGATTGCTCTTTGAGAAGATGGAATGGTATTAGTAGAAAGTGATATGAAGGATGTGACTAGAATGGGATTATATTCGTTGCTTCAATCATTTGTAACATATGCTAATGCACAATACCATTTAGAACCGCTTCTTCGGCAAGGGGAAAAAACAATCAATTTTCGTTTAGGAGACGAGAGGTGCTCACTTCAGATTTCAAGAGAGTATATACAAGTTTTGAAAGAGGCGCGCGGAACAGAACAATTGATTTGCTTTCAGGAAGAAAACTTACGGAGGTTAGTTACTGGGAATATTAGGTTACAAACATTGGTGAATAGCGGATGTGTTCAATATAACGGAACGTATCGTACGATGCTATTATTAGAATCAGTATTTCACATATGTAAACCAATGCGAGTAGGTGCTTAATATTCTGAAGTTTTACTTTTTGCGATTTTTTTTGTTGACATAGTGATTGTATGTTGATACAATTCAAGTCATAAAATATAGACAATTTAATAAATTTCAAATCAGACGAAAATTTAATCTGATTTCTCTTATCAAGAGAGGTGGAGGGACTGTGCCCTATGAAGCCCGGCAACCGTCAACTTTTATGTTGAAATGGTGCCAATTCCTGCAAAGCAAATGCTTTGAGAGATGAGAGGAAGGGATCATGTTGATATATGCATATAAACCTTTCTGCTCATTCTAGGGGCAGAAAGGTTTTTTTGTTGTTTGAATGAGGAGGACATTCGAATAATAAGAGGAGCTAGAGCGAAAGATTACTCACATGAAAAAATAAAAAAATTGTAGAGTGAACCTGAGCGAGCCGCGCCAGCTTCAGCGGCTAGAACAGTCGGTCGTTTCACCTCTTCCTGCGAGGTAAGAAGCACCTCTACGTCAGGGGTTCCAACACCCTCTTGTTCTGAGCAAGCCGCTTACGCTTTTTAAATAAAAAAAGGGGTGAACATCATGATTTTATTAGAAAATGTAAAGAAAATATATAAGTCAAAAAGCGGTGATGTCACTGCTGTGGATAATGCCAATTTACAAATAGAGAAAGGCGAAATCTTTGGTGTTATTGGATATAGTGGTGCTGGAAAAAGCTCTTTGATTAGGTTGTTTAATCAATTAGAGAAACCAACTTCCGGACAGATCACGATAGCTAATCGTGTTATTTCAGCAATTACTGGTAATGAACTTCGCAAGGCAAGACAAGAAATCGGAATGATTTTTCAACATTTCAACTTACTTTGGTCACGAACTGTACGTGAAAATATCGCTTTTCCACTTGAAATTGCGGGTGTTGATAAAGCGGAAAGAAGAAAGCGTGTGGAAGAGTTAATTCGTCTTGTTGGATTAGAAGGAAGAGGAGACGCATATCCATCTCAATTGAGCGGTGGGCAAAAGCAGCGTGTCGGTATCGCGAGAGCGTTAGCGAATAATCCAAAAGTTCTTCTATGTGATGAAGCAACTTCGGCTCTTGATCCAGAAACGACAGATCAAATTTTAGATTTACTATTAGATATTAATAAGCGCCTCGGTTTGACAATTGTACTAATTACACATGAGATGCACGTAATTCGAAAAATTTGTAATCGCGTTGCGGTAATGGAGAAAGGGAAGATTGTAGAAAGTGGTCCTGTACTTGACGTATTCCGTAATCCAAAACAGGATATTACAAAAAGATTTGTACAGCAGCTAACTGATTCAGAAGATACAAATGAAACAATTGAGAGTTTAATAGAAAAGTATCCAGATGGAAAAGTAATTCGCTTGCAGTTTATTGGTGAAGCGGTAGAACGTCCCGTACTTCAAAGGCTAATGCAACGCAGTGATATTGAAGTTAGCATTTTGCAAGGGAATATCGCACAAACGAATAACGGCTCTTACGGCAGTTTAGTCGTTCATTTAAACGGTGAGGAAACAGCGATCCAGCAAGCAATTCAAGGAATACATCAAGATCAAGTAGAGCTGGAGGTGATTGCACATGGATAAGTTACTCGCAAATGTAGATTGGAATCAAATGCTAGAAGCGACAGGTGAAACATTATATATGACGGCAATCGCAGCACTTGCGACATTTGGTTTCGGTCTTATTTTAGGATTGTTACTTTTCATGACGGCAAAGGATAATTTGTGGGAAAACAAAGCGATTCACACAGGGATTGGAGCATTTGTAAATATTTTTCGTTCTATTCCATTTATCATTTTAATTATTTTATTAATTCCATTTACGAAGATTCTTCTTGGAACAATTCTTGGAGCAAGCGCAGCACTACCGGCTTTAATTATTGGAGCAGCACCGTTTTATGCAAGGATGGTTGAAATCGCACTTCGTGAAATTGATAAAGGCGTGATCGAAGCTTCAAAGGCAATGGGAGCGAAAACAAGCACAATTATTTGGAAGGTATTGATTCCGGAATCGCTTCCAGCGCTTGTATCTGGTATTACGGTAACGACAATTGCTCTAGTAGGTTATACAGCAATGGCTGGTGTTGTAGGTGCTGGTGGGCTTGGTACACTGGCATATTTAGAAGGATTCCAGCGTGGAAATAACGATGTGACCATTGTAGCAACAATTTGTGTATTACTCGTTGTTTTCTTGATTCAATTTATTGGTGATTTTGTTACAACTCGAATTGATAAACGATAAAATAAAACGGGGAAGGGTGTTTATATCATGAAAAAATTATTACTTACAGCACTTATTTCAACTTCAATTTTTGGGCTAGCAGCTTGTGGTGGGAAAGATAAAGATGAAAAGACACTTGTTGTGGGAGCTTCTAACGTACCGCATGCTGTTATTTTAGAAAAGGCAAAACCTTTACTTGAGAAAAAAGGAATTGAATTAAAAATTGAAAAATTCCAAGACTACGTGCTTCCGAATAAATCATTAGCAGATAAGGACTTAGATGCAAACTACTTCCAGCACATTCCATACTTAGAAAAAGAAATAAAAGATAAAAAATATGATTTTGAAGTAGCAGGGAAAATTCACTTAGAGCCAATAGGAGTATATTCTCAAAAATATAAAAGCTTAAAAGACCTTCCAGACGGAGCAACAATTATTATGAGTAACTCTGTTGCTGACCATGGACGTGGTTTAGCAATCTTACAAAAAGAAGGTATTTTAAAAATTAAAGATGGTCTAGATCCTGTTAAAGCAACTACGAAAGATATTGCAGAAAATCCGAAAAACTTGAAGTTCAAAACAGATATTGAGCCTGGTTTATTACCACAAGTGTATAACAATAAAGAAGGCGATGCGGTTTTAATTAACTCAAACTATGCGATTGATGCAAAATTAAACCCAGAGAAAGACGCGATTGCAATTGAAGGAAATGACTCTCCATATGCAAACGTAGTTGCCGTTCGTAAAGGCGATAAAGATAAAAAAGAAATTAAAGCTCTTATAGAAGTGTTACATTCTAAAGAAATCGAAGACTTTATTAATAAAGAATATAAGGGAGCTGTTGTTCCTGTAAAAGAATAATAGGTTATAAAAAGGGCTGGTAAATGCCAGCTCTTATTTTGTACCTAGTAAAACTCATATACGATAAAAATTCTAAAAATTACAAAAAAGAGGGTGAAACCTAATGAAGAAAATTATATTATCCATTTTTATAGCAGTCTTTGTATTTGCATTAGCTGCTTGCGGCGGGAAAGATGAAAAGACACTTGTTGTGGGAGCATCTAATGTACCACATGCTGTTATTTTAGAAAAAGCAGAGCCTATTTTAGAGAAAAAAGGTATTAAATTAAAAATTAAAAAATTCCAAGATTATGTATTACCAAATAAAGCGTTAGCTGATAAAGACATTGATGCGAATTATTTTCAACATATCCCTTATTTAGATAAAGAGATTCAAGAAAAAGGATATAAAATTGTAAGTGCAGGAAAAATTCATTTAGAACCGATGGGAATCTATTCTAAGAAGTATAAAAGTTTAAAAGACCTTCCAAATGACGGAACGGTAATTATGAGTAATAACGTAGCAGAACGTGGTCGTATGCTTGCATTATTGCAAAAAGGCGGCGTCATTAAACTGAAAGATGGTGTAGATATCGTTAAAGCAACAGTCAAAGATATTGTCGAGAATCCAAAGAACTTGAAGTTTAAAACAGATGTTGAGCCAGGGCTTTCACCAAAGTTATACGAAAATAATGAAGGTGATGCGTTATTTATTAACTCAAACTATGCAATTGATGCAAAATTAAACCCAACAAAAGATGCAATTGCTATTGAAGGATCAGAGTCTCCTTATGCAAATATTATTGCCGTTCGTAAAGGTGACGAAAATAGAAAAGAAATTAAAGAGCTTGTAGAAGTGTTACACTCGAAAGAAATTCAAGATTTTATTAAGAAAGAGTACAAGGGAGCAGTACTTCCAGTAAGTGAATAGGCGTAGGAAAGGGCTAGGAAATTTCCAGTCCTTTTTTCTTTATATAAATAAGAAGAAAGGTGTATCATAGTAGGATGTGAGGGAAATACTTATGTACATTTGTGAAAAAATTGTTACTTTTTTTCAGTGTTTGCGATATCATTTTATTTGATATAAAATTAGAATGAGAATAAAATGAGAATGTGAACGTTTTAGGAATTTTTAAAATGTATATATAGGATTAATGGAGGTATTGAGATGGCTGGTTCTACATTAACGGTTAAAGACTTACATGTATCAATCGATGGTAAAGAAATTTTAAAAGGTGTAAACCTTGAAGTAAAAGGTGGAGAAATCCACGCAATTATGGGACCTAACGGAACGGGTAAATCAACTTTATCTTCTGCAATTATGGGTCACCCAAAATATGAAGTAACAGAAGGTAGCATCGTAATCGACGGTGAAGATGTATTAGAAATGGAAGTAGATGAGCGCGCACAAGCGGGTCTATTCCTAGCAATGCAATATCCAAGTGAAATTAGCGGAGTAACAAACGCTGACTTCTTACGTTCTGCAATTAACGCACGACGCGAAGAGGGCGATGAAATTTCTCTTATGAAATTTATCCGTACATTAGATAAAAATATGGAATTCCTAGAAATGGATCCAGAAATGGCACAACGTTACTTAAACGAAGGTTTCTCTGGCGGTGAGAAAAAACGTAATGAAATTCTTCAATTAATGATGATTGAGCCAAAAATCGCAATCTTAGATGAGATCGACTCTGGTCTTGATATCGATGCATTAAAAGTTGTATCTAAAGGTATTAACGAAATGCGCGGCGAAGAGTTCGGTTGCCTAATGATTACGCATTACCAACGTTTATTAAACTATATCACTCCAGACTTCGTTCACGTTATGATGAACGGTCGCATTGTTAAATCTGGTGGCCCTGAGCTTGCACAACGTTTAGAAGCTGAAGGTTACGACTGGATCAAAAAAGAATTAGGTATTGAAGACGAAACAGCAGAGCAAGAAGCGTAAGAGAGGAGCATAAACATGACAATCGGTACATTACCTTTCGATCAAGAAACAATCCGTCAGCGCGCAAGCGAAGTAAACGAAGCTGCTTGGTTGACTGAGTTCCGCTTACAAGCTCTTGCACAAGCAACTGAACTTCCAATGCCAACGCCTGATAAAACAAAAATTGATAAATGGGACTTTATCGGAAAAGGCGCTACTCCTAAGCAAGAGCCTGTAAGTTCTTTAGCAGAACTTCCAGAAGCAGTGAAAAATTTAATCGATGAAAATAATAGTGTACTTGTACAACGCACTGGTACAACTGCATTTGTTTCTTTAGCTGATGAAGCAAAAGAAAAAGGTGTTATTTTCACAGATATCGTAACAGCTGCAACTGAGCATGCTGAACTAGTACAAAAGTACTTAATGCAGGGCGGCGTGAAAGTGGATGAACATCGTTTAACAGCACTTCATGCAGCATTAATCAACGGCGGTGCATTTGTATATGTTCCGAAAAACGTTGTTCTTGAAACACCACTTCAAGCTGTATTCTTAGTAGACGGCGAAGAAGCAAACGTATATAACCACGTATTATTTGTAGCTGATGCTAACAGTTCTGCAACATACGTAGAAAACTACGTAGCAAACGAAAATATTACAGGTATTGCAAATATCGTGGCTGAAGTAATTGTAGAACAAGGTGCACAAGTGAAATTTGGTGCAGTTGATCTATTAGCGAAAGATGTAACATCTTACGTAAATCGCCGCGGCGTTGTTGGTCGTGACGGCCGTCTTGAGTGGGCATTAGGTCTTATGAATGACGGAAATACAATTTCAGAGAACGTAACGAACTTAATGGGCGACGGATCATTTGCTGATACAAAAACAGTAACAATTGGCCGTGGTAACCAAACGCAAAACTTTACAACAAAAGTTGTTCATTTCGGTAAACACTCTGAAGGTTTCATCTTAAAACACGGTGTACAAACAGATAGTGCAACATCTATCTTTAACGGAATTGGTAAGATTGAACACGGTGCATCTAAATCAAATGCACAACAATCTTCTCGTGTTCTTATGTTAAATGAAAAAGCACGCGGTGATGCAAACCCAATTCTTCTAATTGATGAGGACGATGTAATGGCAGGTCACGCAGCTTCTGTAGGCCGCGTAGATCCAGTACAACTATACTACTTAATGAGCCGTGGTATTCCGAAGAAAGAGGCAGAACGTTTAGTCATCCATGGATTCTTAGCACCTGTAGTAAATGAGCTTCCAATTGAAGGAGTAAAAGCACAGCTTGTTGAGGTAATTGAAAGGAAAGTTCGCTAATGGATATTCATGAAATACGCAAACAGTTTCCAATTCTTGATCAAAAAGTAAACGGCAAACAACTTGTTTATTTCGATAGTGCAGCAACTTCTCAAAAACCAATTCAAGTCATTGAAACGTTAGAACGTTACTATAAAGAATATAATTCTAACGTGCATCGCGGTGTTCATACGCTCGGTACAAAAGCTACCGATGCGTATGAAGGTGCACGTGAGAAAGTTCGCAAGTTTATTAACGCGAAATCAATGGAAGAAATTATTTTCACGCGCGGAACAACAACTGCATTAAATACAGTAGCAGCGAGCTATGGCCTGGAAAATGTAAAAGAAGGCGATGAGATTGTCATCTCTTACATGGAGCACCATAGTAACATCATTCCGTGGCAACAAGTTGCGAAGAAAACAGGCGCGACTTTAAAATATCTTCCGCTTCAACCAGACGGAACAATCTCTATTGAAGATGCTCGTCAAACAATTACACCGAATACAAAAATCGTTTCTATCATGTATGTGTCTAACGTACTTGGAACGATTAACCCTGTAAAGGAAATTGCAGAAATCGCTCATCAAAACGGTGCAATTATGGTCGTAGACGGTGCGCAAAGTACACCTCATATGAAAGTAGATGTACAAGATTTAAATTGTGATTTCTACGCATTATCCGCTCATAAAATGTGCGGGCCTACAGGTATCGGCGTATTATATGGTAAGAAAGAATTGCTAGACAATATGGAGCCAGTTGAATTTGGCGGCGAAATGATTGATTTCGTAGACTTACAAGATTCTACGTGGAAAGAGCTTCCGTGGAAGTTTGAAGCAGGTACACCGATTATCGGTAATGCGATCGGACTTGGAGCGGCAATTGATTTTCTAGAAGAAATCGGTCTTGATAATATTGAAAAGCATGAACATGAATTAGCGCAGTACGCTTTAGAAAGACTATCAGAAGTAGATGGCGTTACAATTTATGGTCCAAAGCATCGCGCTGGTCTTGTTACATTTAATATTGATGAGGTACATCCGCATGATGTAGCAACAGTATTAGATGTAGAAGGTATTGCGGTTCGCGCAGGTCATCACTGTGCACAGCCGCTAATGAAGTGGCTAAAAGCTTCTTCTACAGCACGTGCAAGCTTCTATTTATATAATACAAAAGAAGAAATCGATACATTTGTTGAAGCGCTAACGAAAACAAAGGAGTATTTCACAAATGTCATTTAATAATTTAGATACGTTATATCGTCAAGTTATTATGGATCATTATAAAAATCCGCGTAACCATGGCGTGTTAGAAGATAGTGTTACCGTTAACTTAAACAATCCAACTTGCGGCGACCGTATTCAACTTACGATGAAGGTAGAAGATGGAATTGTACAAGAAGCGAAGTTTGAAGGAGAAGGATGCTCAATCTCCATGTCTTCAGCTTCGATGATGACACAAGCAGTAAAAGGAAAGAAAATTGAAGAAGCACTAAAGCTTTCTAAAATTTTCTCTGACATGATGCTAGGAAAAGAGTATGATGACAGCGTAGATTTAGGAGATATTGAAGCATTACAAGGCGTATGCAAGTTCCCTGCACGTATTAAATGTGCAACATTAGCTTGGAAAGCTTTAGAAAAAGGCTTAAACGAGGATAAGTAATGTAAGAGGGTCCTAAACACGAGGTTATCTAAGGAGGGACATACCAACATGGCGAAGCAACTGCCAGATATCGGCGATTACAAATATGGTTTCAAGGATAAAGACGTTTCGATTTTCCGTGCTGGACGCGGTTTAACAAAAGAAATCGTTGAAGAGATTTCACGTATGAAAGAAGAACCACAGTGGATGTTAGACTTCCGTTTAAAATCACTGGATAAGTTCTATGAAATGCCAATGCCACAATGGGGCGGCGACTTAAACGACTTAGATTTCGATGAAATTACGTACTATGTAAAACCATCTGAGAAATCTGAGAAGTCTTGGGACGAAGTACCTGATGAAATTAAAGCGACATTTGATAAATTAGGTATTCCAGAAGCTGAGCAAAAATATTTAGCAGGTGTATCAGCGCAGTACGAATCTGAAGTTGTATACCACAACATGAAAGAAGATCTAGAAGCTCTAGGAATCGTATTCAAAGATACAGATAGCGCATTAAAAGAGAACGAAGATATTTTCCGTGAGCATTTCGGAAAAGTAATCCCACCAACTGACAACAAATTCGCAGCATTAAACTCTGCAGTTTGGTCTGGTGGATCATTCATCTACGTTCCAAAAGGTATTAAAGTTGAAACACCACTTCAAGCGTATTTCCGTATTAACTCTGAAAATATGGGACAATTCGAACGTACGCTTATCATCGTAGATGAAGGCGCACATGTACATTATGTAGAAGGTTGTACAGCTCCTGTTTACACAACAAACTCACTGCACAGTGCGGTAGTAGAAATCATCATTAAGAAAGATGCATATTGCCGTTACACTACAATCCAAAACTGGGCGAACAACGTATATAACCTAGTTACAAAACGTGCGGTTTGTGAAGAAAACGCAACGATGGAATGGATTGACGGTAACATCGGATCTAAATTAACGATGAAATACCCAGCAGTTATCTTAAAAGGCGAAGGCGCTCGTGGTTTAACATTATCTATCGCGATTGCTGGTAAAGGCCAACATCAAGATGCTGGTGCGAAAATGATTCATTTAGCACCAAATACATCTTCAACAATCGTTTCTAAATCGATTGCAAAACATGGTGGTAAAGTAACGTACCGTGGTATCGTACACTTCGGACCAAAAGCGAAAAACTCTCGCTCTAACATCGAGTGTGACACGTTAATCATGGATAACCAATCTACATCTGATACAATTCCTTACAACGAAATCAAAAATGATTACGTTTCACTTGAGCATGAAGCGAAAGTATCAAAAGTATCAGAAGAACAATTATTCTATCTAATGAGCCGCGGTATTTCTGAGCAAGAAGCTACAGAAATGATCGTAATGGGCTTCATCGAGCCATTCACTCGCGAACTTCCAATGGAATACGCAGTTGAAATGAACCGCCTAATCAAGTTTGAGATGGAAGGTTCTATCGGTTAATTTAAAAGTAGAAGTGCCCTGTTTACAGGGCGCTTTTTTATTGGAGCAAATATATCGGCGCTTTGACATGATATAAAGTGAAACTTCCCTCAGTGATGTTTTTCTTACTGAGGGTTAGTTGAACCGATCGGGCTTTTACGGGCAGTTTTCTTCCCCGCTCTTCTTCAGCCTTTACTGCTTGTTAATGCGGGATAAAGACTTTGCGATGATGTTCGACATGTGAAAAGCGGCTGAAAAACTGTCTACTTTGAGTGAATAAAAAATTTTTATCAATATAAAAATATCGAAATTGTATGATAAAGGTTTTGCTTTATAGGCTTATGTTAAGAAGTAAAAAGGATCGGGTGCATGGAAGACACTGAAAAACTATCCATTTTGAGTGAATAATAAAAATTTTATCAATATACAAATATTAAAATTGCGTGATATAATTTTCATAATAAAAAGGAGGGATTATTGTGAAAATTCCAAGTAATTCTAAAGGAACAAAATTACTAGCAAGTTTATTAATCGGCTTTTGCACTATTAATTATTCGTTTATTTCCTTCGCTGAAACACCTAAAAGTAACTCAGCTAATACATCAAAACAAGCTAGTGACATTGATACTGGCATAGCAAATCTAAAGTATAATAATCAAGAGGTTTTAGCAGTAAATGGTGATAAAGTAGAGAGTTTTGTTCCGAAGGAAAGTATAAATTCAAATGGTAAATTTGTAGTAGTTGAACGTGAGAAAAAATCACTTACAACTTCACCAGTAGATATTTCGATTATTGATTCTGTGGCTAATCGTACTTATCCAGGAGCAGTACAACTTGCAAATAAAGCTTTTGCAGATAATCAACCTAGTTTATTAGTGGCTAAGAGAAAACCTTTGAATATTAGTATAGACTTACCTGGTATGAGAAAAGAAAATACAATAACTGTCCAAAATCCAACATATAGTAATGTGTCTGGAGCAGTAGATGATTTAGTATCTACTTGGAATGAAAAGTATTCAACAACACATACGTTACCTGCAAGAATGCAGTATACAGAATCTATGGTTTATAGTAAATCTCAAATAGCAAGTGCTCTTAATGTTAACGCTAAATATCTTGATAATGGGCTGAACATTGACTTTAATGCGATTGCAAATGGAGAGAAAAAAGTGATGGTTGCGGCATATAAGCAAATATTCTATACCGTAAGTGCAGAACTACCTAACAATCCATCCGACCTTTTTGATAATAGCGTTACTTTTCCAGAGTTAACTCGTAAAGGGGTAAGTAATACGGCTCCGCCTGTTATGGTGTCAAATGTAGCTTATGGCAGAACAGTTTATGTGAAATTAGAAACAACTTCTAAGAGCAAAGATGTACAAGCTGCTTTTAAAGCCTTACTTAAGGATAACAGTGTTGAAACGAGTGGACAGTACAAAGATATTTTTGAAGACAGTACCTTTACCGCTGTAGTATTAGGCGGAGATGCAAAAGAGCATAACAAAGTTGTTACAAAAGATTTTAATGAAATACGAAATATTATTAAAGATAATGCAGAATTAAGCCCTAAAAACCCAGCATACCCAATTTCATATACAAGCACTTTCTTAAAAGATAACGCAACTGCTGCTGTTCATAACAATACAGATTATATTGAGACTACAACTACAGAATATTCCAGTGCTAAAATGACGCTTGATCATTATGGGGCATATGTTGCTCAATTTGACGTATCTTGGGATGAATTCTCATATGATCAAAATGGAAAAGAAGTACTAATACATAAGACTTGGGAAGGAAACGGCAGAGACAAAACGGCTCATTACTCTACAGTCATACCACTTCCGCCGAATTCAAAAAATGTAAAAGTCGTAGCGAGAGAATGTACAGGTCTTGCATGGGAATGGTGGAGAACAATTATTAATGAACAAAATGTTCCATTAACAAATGAAATAAAAGTTTCAATTGGAGGAACGACATTATACCCAACCGCTAATATTAGTCATAATTAAAGATAACATATACGTCCGAAGCGTCCTGTTTACAGGGCGCTTTTTACTTGATTGCAAATATATCGATCGATTGACGATAAACAACAATTAGTAGCGTTAAATCAATATGGATAGTTATTATCCTTTTATGATAATTATGTTGTATATGAGACCGAGGAGAATCTTTTGCTTTTTCCTTTAATGAGAGTACAATGTAAAATAGCAAGAAAAGGCGAAAAGTATTTACAGGATTATCGCAAGCGCATAGCGTAAAAGGCAGTAAGGAACTGAGAGGAGGTTTTTTCTCTGGATATCAATAAAGAAACAATCATTCACCTTTATCATACAAATGATATACATAGTCATTTTGAAAACTGGCCGCGGATTTCTCGGTTTGTACAAGAAGAGAAAAAGCGTAGACAGAAAGCAGGAGAGTCTGTTTTTACATTAGATATTGGCGATCATGTGGATCGTTTTCATCGTATAACGGAAGCAACGAATGGACAAGGCAATACGAAATTGTTAAACGAGGCGTTATATGATTATGTAACGATAGGAAATAATGAAGGAATTACATTAGCGAAAGACCATCTTGAACATTTATATGGTGAAGCGAATTTTGAGGTACTTGTAGCTAATTTATTTGAAAGAGATGGAACGCGTCCTGATTGGGCGAAACCGTATACTCTCCATACAACTACAGAAGGAATTATGGTAGCTTTTATCGGTTTAACGGTAGCTTATCCTGATTTTTATGAAATGCTAGGTTGGCATATTGAAGATCCGATGATACATTTAGAATCCATTTTGGCAGAAGTAAAAGATAAAGCGCATATTACAGTTGTACTTTCGCATCTTGGGAAAAGTGCCGATGAGTATATGGCGAAGAATTATGATATCGATGTAATTTTAGGAGCGCATACACATCACCTATTTGAGCGTAGTGTTCTCGTGAATGGAACTTTGCTTTGTTGTTGTGAAAAGTGGGGACGTTACGTCGGCCATGTGCAGCTTACTGTGGATAAGGAAACCGGGCAGGTGTTGAAAAAGGATGGTAGAGCGATTAAAACAGAGCGTTTAAGTGCTTATAGCAAACCGTTATCCACAATTGAGATGTTACAAGAAGAAAGTAAAAGCATAATGGCAGAGCCTGTAATTGAATTGAAGGAGCCATTACCAATTGATTGGTTTAAGGAAACACCATTTGCTAGTATGCTGGCAAGCGCATTAAAAGAGTGGTGTAATGCTGAAGTTGGCATGGTGAATGCGGGTGTATTATTAGAAGGGTTAAAAGAAGGGATTGTAACGCGAGGGGATATCCACCGCATTTGTCCACATCCTATTAATCCATGTGCATTGCAAGTGTCTGGTAAAGTATTAAGAGAAGTTATTTTAAAAGCACGTCGTCCAAATATGGAACAGCTTGAAGTGAAAGGTCTGGGCTTTCGCGGAAAAGTGATGGGAAAAATGATTTATGATGGCCTCGAAGTTATCCCAGATAAAATTCCTGGAAATAAAATTTTACTCGAAGATGTATTAATCAATGGAGAATCTTTAGAGCTAGAGCGTATATACACTGTCGGAACGATTGACATGTTTACATTTGGGTACTTATACCCAGAACTATCCACACTTTCTGAAAAGCAATATTATATGCCAGAGTTATTAAGAGATGTGTTAATGGAGATGTTGATAACTCATAATTCTTCAATTAAATTATAGGCTAGTTAATTTGTAACACCCATTTTTCTCTTTTCATAAAGATAAGAAAGAGGGGAGTGTGTGAACTATGGTGAATGTTGAACCAATTATCATTGATAACTATACGTTTATAGCTGTTAGTGTAAAGCTTCCGAAAACAAATTTGCTGGCTGTTATGAGCGATAAAGGATATATTATGTGTGGTGCTTTAGATGTTGGTCTACTAAACGAGAAGTTAGGAGACCGAGGAATTATTGCTGGCCGCGCAGTTGGGGTGAGAACGATTGAACAGCTTCTTGAAGCGCCGCTTGAATCGGTAACGACCGGAGCTGAAGCTTTAGGCATTCCAGCAGGAACAATTGGAAAAGATGCGTTATTAAAAATGATATAAGCATATATCGTCCCTCTTTCTTGCATAGAAATGATATAAGAAGGAGGGTTTTGTTATGCGTACATTTCGTCCAAAAGCTTCGCGGTTTCGAAAAGGACCGCTTCCTTTTCGGCATGTACTACTCATTTCGTTTATCCTTTTTTTATTGTTAACTTTACAAGGGTTCTGGATTGTGAATAAAAGTATTCAACCTACATTGATTAAGTATGGGGAAATGCAGACACATAAAATGGCAACGGTTGTGATGACAAAAGCGGTAAAGGATCGAATTAATGAAGGATTTGATGTCGATTCATTAATGAAAGTACAAAATGATAAGAATGGAAAAGTATCTACAATCGATTTAAATACAAAACAAGTAAATGAGATTTTGACATCGACTACTGCATACATAGAAAAATATTTGCATCAAGTAGAGAAGGGGGATATGAAGGCGCTCGGTCTGCCGGAAGAGAGCGGCGTGTCGATGTCTGTTCCTCTTGGACGCATAACGGATAATGCACTTCTTGGTAATTTAGGGCCAGATATTCCAATTGATTTTACAACAATTGGTCATGTAAGTACGGATATTAAGCAAAATGTAAAACTACATGGAATTAACAATACGGCGATTGAAGTTGTTATGGAAGTGAATGTTACGCTACAGGTAATTATCCCATTTCGTACAAAAGAAATTACAGTGAAACAAAATATTCCAATTGCGACGCGGATCGTACAAGGTGAGGTACCATCTTATTATGGAAGCGGCGGAGTTTTTGTGCCAGATAGTAAAGGGAAGAAAGCGGATGAATAAGTTTGAAAAGATATCGTGGATTTATAAGGAAACAACCGTAGCGATTAGCTACGGTTGTTTTTTAAATTCGCACGTTCTTTTCGCTCCCACAAACTTAAATGCATATATGGATCAAAAGCCCACTCTGTATATCCGTTGTCCTTATATAATCCAAAATGTAAGTGTGGAGGGAACTTCCCAGCTGTGCCAGGGGGACCGTAACCTGTGCTACCGACAAAGCCAATGACTTTTCCTGGTTCGACAATTTGTCCAAGTTGTATTTCTTTTGAAAACCCGCCTAAATGTGCGTAATAATGATAATTGTTATATAAATCGCGAATGCCGATGCGCCAGCCGCCAAGGCGGTTCCAACCCTTTGTTTCAATAATGCCGTAGCAAGTAGATCTTACTGGTACGCCATAGCCTGCAAAAATATCGGTGCCTTCATGAATACGTCTTCCGCCAAAACTACGCCCAGCGCCAAATGTGCTACGGTAACTATTATCGCTATTGACAGGAAGAGGGAAAGCATTTCCTTCTAAGTTAATACGGCCATAGTGCTTATAAATACGAGCATACTTGGTAATTAATTCAACCGTTTTTGCACGTCTATAATATTCCCATAGCATAATTTTCATACGATCTTCTGATGTACCTTGTTTTTTAATAATAGTTGCCATTGTGTGTAAAAGATCTCGGTCGTTATTTGCATCTGCTAGTCCATCTTTATCTCCATCTAAACCAATACCGCCAAATAGAGAAATTGTATGGGGGAGAGTATCATTAGTTGAACTATTGGCAGGGCCAGCCCACACTTCTGGTTTGAAGTAAATCGAAATGATCGCATCAGGCTTTTTCGGAATATCTTTCCTTACGCTTCGAATATTGCGTTCATATTGATCAATTGCAGCTACATAATACCATGGAATATTGGTATCTTTTTCAGTTTCTTTATACAGTGTCATGCGTTTTTCGTATATTTGTTTTTGATCCACTTCACCATAGGCAATACCTTGTCCAAGAAAAAAGTAAATAGAAAGAAATAGGGCAATCTTTCGAAGCATGAAAATAAACTCCTTTCACAACATCACTCTCTTTAGTGTGGGATATACGAGATATTTCATTATAGTAAATCATTGGTAAAAATTCTTGGAATCTTCATTTGAGCAAATCGCTTTCATACGTTAGAATAGATATGTTACATTGAAAGAAGCGAACACGGTAAACTATTTCATATTGTGCGGAGTTGATAACATGACAAAACAAACAGAATATAAGCGCAAGCCCGAATGGTTGAAAATTAAGTTAAATACAAATGAAAACTATACAGGCTTAAAGAAAATGATGCGTTCTAAGCAGCTTCATACCGTTTGTGAAGAGGCGAAATGTCCAAATATTCACGAATGTTGGGCTGTAAGAAAAACAGCAACATTTATGATTTTAGGTGCGGTTTGTACACGTGCTTGTCGTTTTTGTGCGGTTAAAACAGGCTTACCAACAGAGCTTGATTTACAAGAGCCAGAACGCGTAGCAGATTCTGTTGTACAAATGGGTTTAAAACACGTTGTTATAACAGCGGTTGCACGTGACGATTTAAAGGATGGCGGAGCAGCTGTTTTTGCTGAAACAGTACGCGCTGTTCGTCGTAATAATCCATTCACGTCTATTGAAGTGTTACCATCTGATATGGGCGGGGTAGAAGAAAACTTAAAAATGTTAATGGATGCAAAACCAGATATTTTGAACCATAACATTGAAACAGTACGTCGATTATCTGACCGAGTTCGCGCAAGAGCAAAATATGATCGTTCATTAGAGTTTTTACGTCGTGCAAAAGAAATGCAACCTGATATTCCAACTAAATCTAGTATTATGGTGGGGCTAGGTGAAACAAGAGAAGATTTAATTGAAGCAATGGACGACTTACGTGCGAACAATGTGAATATTTTAACGCTTGGACAATACTTACAACCATCTAAAAAGCATTTACCAGTTATTAAATATTACACACCAGCAGAATTTGCAGAGCTAAAAGAAATTGCGCTTAGCAAAGGATTTAGCCACTGTGAAGCTGGCCCGCTTGTTCGTTCTTCTTACCATGCAGATGAGCAAGTACGTTCTGCGAAGGAAAATACTGCAGAAGCAAAATAATGAGAAAGAATCCTTCTTAGTGAGATTGCTAAGAGGGATCTTTTTTTAGGGGGAAAATAGTATGAAGGCTTTTCTATTTTTAGCAATTGCGATTGTAAGTGAAGTATTTGGGACAACGATGCTAAAGGTATCCAATGGTTTTACAAAAGTGTTGCCAAGCATAGGAGTAGTGTTAGGGTTTGCTTCAGCATTTTTCTTCCTGTCTAAAGCATTGCAGCATATACAACTTAGTACGGCGTACGCGATTTGGTCAGGGGTAGGAACAGCTTTAACAGCACTCATTGGTGTACTTGTATGGAAAGATGTCTTTACGTGGCAAACGGCAGTGGGATTAGTGCTTATTATAGGCGGAGTAGCTGTGCTAAATATGTCTGGATCTAGTGCTCACTAAGAAAGAGAGCTGAAATCAGCTCTCTTTCTTATATTCTAAAACAGTATTTTGACATGTGGATAAAATCTTTTTCAATTCTTCTGTGGATAATTCAATTGTAAATTCTGGGACACCCGGTGTAATTAGAATTTTATCGTAGGCATAGACGGAATGATCCACAATAATCGTTACATCCTGTGAATAGCCGAAAGGAGCGACGCATCCGGGAATACAACCCGTTTGTTCTCTTAGTTCATCAGGTGAACAAATTGATAAGCGCTCTCCTGTGATTTCCTTCATTTCGTTTCTCTCGAGACGAGTTCCTTCTAATGTGAAGAACACATAATAGGATCCAGATTTTGATTTTAAAAATAAACTTTTACTAGGAGTTCCTTGTAAGCCAAGCCGTTCACGAATGACACGATCTGTTTCGTAATCGAGAACTGGTTCGTGTTCAAATTTTTCGTAGGAAGCATTTGTTTTATGTAATAAAGAGATTACTTCTTCGTACATATTTTGTTAATACCCCTTTCTAGATTTGCTCTATGTTCATCATCAACTTTTCAAATTTTTTCGCACTTAAAATTTCGTGTGTTAAAAATTTTCCGTTATAAAAAGCTCCGTATGTTGTAAAGGCACAAGGAGCATGCTGCGCATCTTCTCGCGATGTCAACTGAATGCATTCAAAAGGGATTTGATATTGTTGCGTTATATTGGTTAATTCTTGATGAATGTAATAATCAGTATAAGGACACTGATTTGTATAATAGACGACTAAGCCGTTTTGATTTGGAATCTTCATATCTTTGGCGCTTGCTGTAAAATGGGGTGAAGGAGCACTTGGATCAAATTTGTATACAAGTAATTCAAAATAAGGCGGTGCTGTATCACATAATTGAAACCCTTTTTTCTTTAAATAGCCACCGTCTGATAAATAGGGTTTATTTTTCTTACTAGAAATAACAACGATTCCATGCTTTCCTTGCGCTTTAGCATCCTGGATACATTCTTCTAAGAGCTGTGCGCCGTATCCTTGCCCTTTGAAACGCCCTGAGACCCAAAAGCAATTGATACATGTGTATTTTGGTGCAGAGATAGGCACCCATGCATACTCAGCTGGAATGTATTCAATGAACACTTTTCCTTTCACATCTAGCTTTTTGAACACAAGTCCTTCTTCAAATCGATTTTTTAGCCATGCTTTTTTGAGCTCGACACCACGTTTTACTTTTTTGTCTGACATGGCACAGCAAATATGTTCCTGTTCAATGTTATCATGTGTAACGATTTTCAACGGTCTTCCCCCACAATCTGTGAATTGTTGTTTGTTCAGAGATTGTAATTTCGTAAACGTCAGGATTGCTTAAGTTTTTCCACTCATTAAAACCAAAACGTTCATCAAAGTGTTTTAAAATAAGCGTTAACAAGTTTCCGTGTGTAACAAGCAGCGTTACATAATGTTCTTGTTTTAAAATATCGTTAATAAGCGATATGGCACGTTCCATCGCTTGTTTTGTTGACTCTCCGCCTGAAAAGGCAATATCTATATTTGTAAAGGTATATTCTAGTTTGTGTATCCAATCTTTCATTGGAGCACTGCTCAGTATACGCTCTGTTAATCCTTCATCTTCTTTGATTGGTAAATTGTTCTGTGATGCGAATGGCGTAATGGATTGAATGGCGCGAGTGAAAGGGCTTGAAACAATGGACTCTATTTGCAGGTTATTTTGTATGAGGAAATCAGCAAGGAAGTGTGCTTGTTTTTTTCCTGCAATTGTTAATTCAGCCTCTTGTTCTTGTCCAGTTGCTGAGCAGTGACGCACTACGATAAGTTTTTTCAAAATCTATCCCTCATTTTTTCAAGTTGACCATACATACTTCGACAAATAGGAAAAAAAGTCCTCTATACAAAAAAGCTAAGCCGCATGGACTTAGCTTTTTTTCGGTTCAATTGTTAATTTGTCCTTCATTTTACGAATCAGAATGAAAGCGCAAATTGTAAAAATAAAGATGATACCTTCTGTAACAAATACGTTGATTATTTGTCTTTGATAAAGAGCTGCAAAGAAGTCTACGAAGGCATGGAATAGCACAGCATATACGAGGAAAATATATTTTTTCTGTTTTACTGCGTATATGACAAGCATCGTGAAGGCGATTTGCAGGACAAGTGCCATAATTCTTTCTAAGCTGCCGAGTAAATACAAGTAAGCAGGTGCTTGTATTAAAGCATCTTGTACACGACTTAGCTCAGGTAATTTTTCAACCATTTGAGCGAAGCTTCCGTTGTTAATGGATGTTGCAAAGGTAAGAGTTTGGAGTCCAGCGAAACCACCAATTAAGATGGATTCCATTCCGCCGTGTCCAATTCCGTACGCAAGACCATCTTTATATTCTTGGGATTTTTTTAATAGGAAGAAGAAGGCGACAAAACGTCCTAATTCTTCAAAAATACCAGCGGTAAGTCCGCCGTAAATCGCAAAGATAAATGGGTTTTCTAAAATCTTAGCTGTTGCTGGATTTCCGCGCATGAATAGGTGGAATGGCGTTTCTAGGATTTGGGTAAATCCAATAAAAATAAGAATACCAACTCCAACTACTTTCCAGTTTATATGATATTTTTTTCGAAAATAAATCAGTACAATAATTGGAACGAGAACCGATATTGCTAGTTGAAGAATCATACTACCAATTACAGCATTTGAAATCATATTTTTCACCACTTTCTCATGTATGTACTCTTCTATTATACAGCGAATCAAAGAAATCGTTTATTTTTATCAAAAAAGAGTTTTTCTATTGACTCTCACGTTGCGTAATACTTTATTGTATGTACTGAGGGGGGCGAAACAATGAAAATGCGGGTAAAAGAAGTAGCCGATTTAGTTGGTATTAGTGTGCGCACACTGCATCATTATGATGAAATTGGGCTTCTAACCCCAGACGAGACGACAGAGTCGGGATATCGTCTGTACTCCAATGAAAATCTAGAGAGATTGCAGCAAATTTTATTTTTTAAAGAACTTGGCTTCCCTTTAAAGAAAATTAAAGAAATTATCAGTAGTCCTTCATTTGACAGGGAAGAAGCGCTTCAGATGCATCGGAAAATGTTGCTTGAGAAGCGTGCTAGGCTGGATAAGGTGATTGCGACAATTGATAAGACAATTAAGCATACAAAAGGAGAGATTGAAATGACGAATAAAGAAAAATTTGAAGGCTTCGATTTTAGTCATAATCCATATGAAGAGGAAGCTCGCGCACGATGGGGAGACAAGGCTATAGATAAAGCAAATAAGACAGCTGCTGGTATGACTAAGGAAAAGCAAGAAGACTTTAATAACATTTATAGAAAGCTAGCGGAGCTTCGGAATGGTGCGCCTGATTCTAAAGAAGCACAAGAAGCAATTCATGTATGGTATGAGTACTTGCAAGACTTTGGTCAATATTCATTAGAGGCGTTCAAAGGATTAGGACAAATGTATGTGGATGATGAACGTTTTACAAAAAATATTGATAAGTTTGGAGAAGGATTGGCACAGTTTATGTGTGATGCTATGGCGGTATATGCAGATAATCGTAAGAAATAAAAAAGATGGGGCTGTCTCAAGTAGGCAGCCGCCATCTTTTTTATTTCTTAATCATGTCATTTAGCGTGGGATTTTGAGTGTTATTTATATGCGGATTTTTACTCATTTCACGCTTTAACATATCAAGACTTTGTTCATATTCCTTATCATTTAACGTACCAGACTGAAGTCCTTGAATTTGCGAAATCAACTTTTGGTCTGTTGATACATATCCTTTATAATAGCGAGGAACGATGGACAAAGCGGTTTTATACACTTGATCTGTTACAAGTGCGGGATTACTTGTATTGGCACGATATACAACAAATACTTCATCATCAGTGACAAGTGTAGCAGCATTTGTTACATCAGGCAGATTTACAGTCATATTTGTAATCATTTCTGCTACTTTCTCACGGTTAATCGCCCCTACTTGTTTGTTAGATACTTCATCCTTTTGCTTAGAAGAGTATCCGACTCTTGTAAGCCTCGTATTTGTATTTTCTGTATGATACATGTCATCTTTATTGGAAACAAGAACACGGCTGCCTTCCTCACGTTCCATTTCAGCTTTATTTGCTGTTTGGCAGCCTGCAAATAAGGAAAGAGTGAGAAGGGAGAGTACAATTTGTTTTTTCACGAGATATCACCTCCTTCTCCATAGCATTTACTACTTTTCAATTTTTTGTATTTGAAATTGTTGGTTGCTATGCTTTGTGATACGATAAAAAGAAGAATGCTTAGAAAGGAAGTTTATGATGGAGCAAAAGCAGGAGAGTTATGCTACGATGAACATAAATAATGTTCAGTACGAAGTAATTACAGACTATCGTAACGGTTTTCGTGAAGAAGCATTTAAAGAGCGCTATGCAGAAATTTTAAATAAATATGATTATATCGTTGGTGACTGGGGTTACGATCAACTCAGATTGCGCGGATTTTTTGATGATAGTAACCAACGTGCGACATATGATACGAAAATTAGTACATTATCGGAGTACTTATACGAATACTGTAATTTTGGTTGTGCATACTTTGTGTTACGAAAAGTGAAGAAGTAAAAAGAATTCCTCTTACGGTAGGCGTAAGAGGAATTCTTTTTTACAAGCAAATTGAAATGAGGTCACCTTCAGAAAGTGTTGTATTTGATTTCATCTTCTGACCATTCAACTGGATGTATCCGTTTTTGATTTTGTCTACAATTGCCGTACGGCTCAAATCTGAAATGTACGCAGCTAGTGCTTTATCAATACGATGAGAGCCCACGACTGTTTCTAATACAATGGCTATTTCTGTCGTGCCATTTTCTTTATATTGCATAATCGAGATGGTAGTCGTTGTTTCAGCTTGTTTCTGTTGAAACACATCGATTGTTTCGACATGTTCAGAAAACGACTTATAAATGTGGAGTTTCTTATTCCAGGTATGCCCTTTTTGGCATTTATAAATCGCAAAGCGGTAAATGTTCTTTCCGTTTGCGTTATGTCTACGAATGTTCGTATCAGTAAAAAGGGTGGTATGCCCGCAATTTTTACAATGCTTTTCGACTGTCGTTTCAAATTCATTCTCATATAAATTCCAAGAAAGTTGTACTTTCTGCATTTTCCTTCACCTCGTATATATTGGGTAAAGGAACGTAATACAGCTATTTGGATGTCTTGCAGTATGAATAAAGAAGAAATAGACAAAAATAAAAGGAGGTTCCCCTTATAGGAACCTCCGTAAAACATCATACTACAGATGCGTTACGTTCCTTTGTAATGGGAAATGAACAGACTACTCCCTTGAAAAAGCATGTAGCTTTTTTGAGAGTAATGCTATTCAATTGCTGCTCCATTACAAAGTAAATGTTGGCATACGTAGTAGACGTCCTTTCTTCCAAATAGATTTGCTCATAAGTATAACACGAAAGATTGAAAATTCAAAATAAATTACGTAAAAAAACACCAGCTACTATAATAGCTGGTGCATAATACTATATAAGTTCGAATAAGAATGAGCGCAGTTCTTCTGCAATTTCTTCAGATACAGAAAAAGCGTGCTCTAAGTAGCCTGGTTCGTTTAAATCGTCAGTGCCAATAATTGCAAATTTATTGCGTTGCATATCAAGGACGATTGTTTTACCGTAATGACGATCGGAGTATAAAAGCGCTAAATCGTGGCGCTCATTTTCTCCCATAAAGCTAACGAAACGCGTTTTTGTATCGACTGTATCGTCGTAAAGAAAGAAACGTTCTTCCATACTACAAAAGCTCCTTTTTTAAATATCTAAGTTTAAGTGAGGTTTATGATCTAAATGGTGATGCGTCTTAATAAAGCGTACTGTTCTTGTTTTATAGCGCATAACGATAGAATATGTTTCTGCTAAGTCTCCGCCAAGGAATTTTACACCATCTAATAACTCGCCAGCAGATACACCAGTTGCTGAGAAGATTGCATCATCACCAGATACTAGGTCGTCTAACATAAGAAGTTGACGAGGGTCTTCTAATCCCATTTTACGGCAACGTGCTTCTTCTTCTTCGTTCATTGGTACTAAGCGTGCTTGCATTTCGCCTCCAAGGCACTTTAATGCTGCTGCAGAGATAACGCCTTCTGGAGCGCCGCCAACACCAACGAATAAATCGATACCTGTTCCTGGAAGAGCTGTTGCGATTGACGCGCCAACATCGCCATCACCGAATAATTTTACACGTGCACCTTTTGTACGAACACGGTCAATAATTTCTTGATGACGGTCACGTTCTTGGACGATAACCGTTAGGTCACGGATTTTTTTATTATTTGCTTCTGCTACAATTTCAATTGTTTTTTCAATTGGATCATCTAAGCTGATTTTACCAGCTGCTTTTGGACCAACCGCGATTTTTTCCATGTACATATCCGGAGCATGAAGAAGGTTTCCTTTATCTGCGACTGCAATAACTGCCATTGCGTTTGCAAGACCTTTTGCAACAATGTTTGTACCTTCTAATGGATCAACGGCGATATCTACTTCTGGGCCGTTACCTGTTCCCAGTTTTTCACCAATATATAACATTGGTGCTTCATCAAGCTCTCCTTCGCCAATTACAACAGTACCTGCCATGTTTACTGAATCAAACATATTACGCATAGCAGTAGTTGCTGCATCATCTGCTTCGTTTTTCTTTCCGCGGCCCATCCATTGTGCGGATGCTAAGGCTGCTGCTTCTGTTACACGGACAATTTCTAATGCGAGTTCACGTTCCAAGGTGGCATTCCTCCAATTTCAAAAATCATACAGTTATAACTATAACAAATAACGCGTGAAAGGTGAATTCGAAAAATTGTCGATTTTTTCAGAAGAAACGGTTACAATTAAAATGTAAATGCTTTAATTTCCAGGTAGGTGACATTCATGTACTTTGTAGACAGAAAAAAAATAGAGCAAATATTAACATGTTTAGAACAAGTAGTAGATACATTTCAAGAGAAGAAGAAATATGAAAATGATTTTGAATATTACGCATTAGAGCGTATGTCGCATCTTATCATTGATTGCATATTAGATGTTGGAAATGCAATGATTGATGGATTTATTATGCGTGATCCAGGAAGTTATGAAGATATTATTGATATTTTAATGGATGAAAAAGTCATAAGTGGAGAAGAAGGAGCAGGAATAAAAGAAGTGATTCTTCTTCGGAAAATGCTTATGCAAGATTATATTCAAATGAATCATGAAGAATTATATACGACGATTCAAAAACAAATCGCTGTGGTACAGAAATACCCTGCGAATATTCGCCGTTACTTAGAAAAGGAACTAGGACCTGTATCTGCATTCATAGCAGAATAAGTGTATGGATAAGATCCCCATTAGCCTTTTTGGGGATCTTTTTTATCGATAGAAACGGCTAAAAAGGGAGAAGGATGAGAAATGGGGGAAGCACGTACAACGAAGGAAGAAATTGTACAGCTTTTAAAAATAAATGGAGAACAAACGGTTGGAGCATTATCTGAAACTTTGGAGATTACAGAGATGGCAGTACGTCGTCATTTAAGTAAGCTGGAGCAAGAAGAAATCATTCAGTCGAAAATGGTACGTCAACATGTGGGCAGACCAACATATGTATACGCCCTAAGTCAAAAAGGAGAAGATTCCTTTCCAAAGGATTATAAGCAATTTGCTTTAGGTGTGTTAGAGGATTTAGAGCAAATTGGTGGTGAAACCCTTGTAGATGCTATTTTAAAGACCAGGACGGATCGGATTGAAGAGCAATTACAAAGGCGAATCAGTCGTCAAGAAAATGTATGGCAGAAGCTTCGGGAAGTTGCCGTTATTCAAGAGAAGCATGGATATATGGTACAAGTGAAGCAGGAGGGAGAAAACTCATACATATTACAAAAACAAAATTGTCCATTAAAGGCTGTTGCTGAAAAATATCCACAGCTTTGTGTGGAGGAAGAAAATATGTATAAGCGACTGTTTTCTGATGGAAATGTGAAGGTATTATCAAATATGTGTGATGGTGACTGTCACTGTTCGTATCACATACAAGAGAAAAAATGAACGTTATGGGACGCTTTTAGACGAAGCGTTTTTTTCTTTGGAAAAAGGGGTTAATATAAGAAGGTATGAACGCTAGACAAAAAGGAGAGACAGATGGATGTATAAAGGCTATTTAATCGACTTAGATGGTACAATGTATCGCGGTGAAGAACAAATTGAAGAAGCTAGTGACTTTGTAAAAGCATTACAGGAGCGTGGTCTCCCATATTTGTTTGTAACAAATAATTCAACACGTAAACCAGAACAAGTAGCAGAAAAGCTTGTTCGTTTCGATATTCCAGCTAAGCCAGAGCAAGTATTTACAACCAGCATGGCAACAGCGAACTTTATTTATGAACGTAAACAAGATGCGTCTGTGTATATGATTGGAGAAGAAGGATTGTATGATGCACTTGTGGAAAAAGGATTCAAGCTTGTGGATGAAAATCCTGATTTTGTTGTTGTTGGATTAGATCGCGAAATTACATATGAAAAGTTAGCGAAAGCATGTCTAGCAGTACGTAATGGTGCGACATTTATTTCAACAAATGGAGACATTGCTATTCCAACTGAGCGGGGTTTACTACCAGGAAACGGTTCATTAACATCTGTTGTTACAGTATCCACAGGTGTAGAGCCAATTTTCATCGGAAAACCAGAATCTATTATTATGGAACAAGCACTAAAAGTACTTGGTATGGCGAAAGAAGAAGCGCTAATGGTTGGGGATAACTATGATACTGATATTTTAGCGGGGATAAATGCTGGTATGCATACACTTCTTGTCCACACTGGAGTCACAACTGTGGAGAAGTTAACAGAATATGAAGTGCAGCCAACAGCGGTTGTGCATAACTTGACGGAGTGGATTGAGAAGATGTAAGAGTGGGCAGGCAATCGTTTAGGTTGCCTGATTTTTTATATGCATAATTACATATTTTGTATATGGATATAAAAGGTAAAATTATGTTATAAGGATATACGGAGAGAATATTACTGGTAGAATAGAGATTGGAGGGGGAGAAATGTATATCATTTCGATTATTATCTTTCTTGTAACGTTGTGTATTTTAGGCTTTGCTATATGGAAAATACATAAAATAAAAAGTGTACAAGAGGATATTGGAGAGATTATTGCTACTTACCCACGTAAAAAAAGCCGATGGTTCGTGTTGTTTGGTCCAGCTTATTTCTTTGTACAACTTATACTTACATACGTTCGTTATATAGATGGAGAAATTGATAGTTTCGAACTGTTTTTACTCAAAATAGGAGCTTATACTGTAGCTGTTTGTTTTATGATCCTTTTTGTGATACAGCTAATTAAAGACGTCAAGGTATATGAAAAAGGTGTGATTGATGGGATGAATTACTATTCCTATGCAGAATTAAAAGGATATAAAACATCCACATGGGAAAATCCGCAAGAAAATATCTTCTTATATCGCGGGCAAGAAAAATGGCATGACAATGTAAACTTACTCATTAGGCAAGAGGATATGAGAGAGTTAGAAAACATTTTACAAAGATATCTTCCTAAGCTCACCATAAAATAAAAACACTCCACCTTCGTATAAGGTGGAGTGTCTTATTAAAATACGCGATTCACGACTGCTTTCACTTCTTCAAGATATTCTTCTCGCACGTCTTCATCCACAGAAGGAACACGCGTATAGAATGTGTGCTCTAATGTTTCAATTCCTGTAAATTCAAAAATACCAGCATCTGTTGTTTTCTTCATCGAATCAAACATACCGCCTTCACAGCGGTCTTTCTTAGTATGTTTATAATAAAATTCGTTTCTCCTTCGCTTCTTTTATCCACATCGGAAGTTCATTCAACAGGTTATTATACAATGTTTCATCTGTTGTTTTTTCGATATCGCGAATGTGGAAGAAGTTTGCGTTATCAATGAAACGCCCTTCCATTTCGTCTAGCTTTCTAAGAACGTCGAATTTTCCATTTCCAATCCCAACAAACTGCCAAAAAATCGGTTGGTTAGAAGAGAATACAACCGGTTTTTGAATTCCTTTTTTACAGCCACCATCGTTAATAAATATAACAAAGGCAGGCTCTTCGCTTTTCTCTTCAATCGTATATTTTTTTATGATATCTTCCATCACTTGTGGCTCTTCATTTCGGCCAAATTTATGAATGGAAGGGTTATTTAAAATATGTTTTTCAACATAACCAGCAAAGTCTTTTTCAGTAATGGATGGTAATCTTGAAAATTCGTTATCATATACCCAAATATCTAGTGAGCCATCATCATCAAATTGACTTGCAACCGCAAGAACGCGTTCGACAACTTCTTGTACAGTGCCATTTTTATAAAGTGTTCGCATAGACCCAGAAATGTCTAATACGAGCGCAACTTTTGCGACAACGCCTGTTAATCTCTTTTTCTCTAATACAACGCGTACTGCTTCTTTCCGTAATGTAATTGTACTCAAGTATAATCGCCCCTTTTTTTATTATGTAGCAAAGATGCCAGTTCTTGAAGCATGTATAGATTACGCAGTAGGAAGAGAATTATGGATCATTTGGAGTGCTTTATCCACAATTTCCTCTGCTGCATATATACCAATTTCATTTGTTCTTACAATGTGAGGTAATAAACTTCCTTGTTTTGTTTCAAGTTCACCGTGAAGAGGAGCAATGGCATGATTTGCCCTTTCTAACATGCATAGATCAAGTAAGGAATCACCAGCAGTAATTACGGTTTTTGCCTGAAGTTTTTCTTGTACATATTGGACAGCATCCCATTTGTTCACAGGCTTTGGCACAAAATATAATTTTCTGCCTTGTAATGAATGAGTCCATCCTTGTTGATCGAGCCAAGTTGTGAATGACTGTAATTCGTCGTATGGAATATTGTCACGCTTAATGATGCAGTAGTGAAATAAATCATCAGCTGTTTTTTGTGAAAGAACCCATTCTTCATGAGAAATATTTTGAAATTCTGTTAGAACGTCTTCTTTTTCCATACATGTTGTTAAGCGCTCCGTTTGTATGTTTTTCCAAGTGGCATCTAACTTACCGTTATGAAGGATATTACCGCCATTGCTTGTAATCGCATATTCCGGAACGACTTCTGTTTGAAATAGTGTAATGCGCTGAAACTGTTCAATGGTTCGAGTTGTAACAGGGATGAATTGAGCTTGTAATTGCAGTTCTTTTAATAACGAGATAGCTGTATGTGTCATAAAAGAAATTTCTTTGTTGTCTAACGTTTCAATCAGTTGAATGTGTTCATCGTCTATAGAAGCACGAAATGATTTCCGAGAATAAATGAGCGTTTGATCAAGGTCACTTGCAAAAATCATGAAATTTTCCTCCCAAGAGGTGTGATGAGCCCACAGCACGAATAAGTCATATCTTTATAGAGCTCTACTGGAACATTTTTTTCTTGTGCTAGAAGTAAAATGTGCTTTAAGTCTGGATTGTTTTCGCCCTGGATTAAAATTTTCCATGGCATCCGTCTTAGTAAAACACGCGTTGTTTCTCCAACTCCTGGCTTCACTAAATTTATATCCTCTATTCCAAAATACTTTTGAATAGAGGCAATATCTTGCATACCTTGCCAAGATGGCTCTGTATAGGTAGTAATAACGTGCTCTAGTTGCTTTGTTACATCAGCGCTAATAGAAGGGAATAACGCTGTGATTTCGTCAATAAAGAAGTTAGATAAATCTTCTGTTTCTAGTTCTTTATAATACTTGGCACCGTGAAAATCATTTGGGCCAATATATGTTTCATTTAAAACTGTGCGACTAATTAATCCTGATACGGTCGCATTTAAGCAAGCGCTTGGAATGAGGAAATCTTCTCGTGTTCCATATATAGAAGTACAATGGCCTGGATCAGCAAGTACAGCCATGCAGTCCGAAATATATTCATGGTTCTTTTCGTTAAATGTATGTACTGCTTGGCGCAGTTCTTTTTTTATGGCACCTTTTCCAGTCCAGCCATCAATGAACTGAATCGTTTGATTTGGATGCTGCTGTAAAATATAGTGAAGTGCATTCTCATCAATGCCGCGTCCCCGAATAATAGAAACGCAATAATGTGGCAATTCGAGATGATATTGATAACGAATATACCGTTTTATTAAAACGCCAATTGGTGTACCGGCTCTTGCTAGTGATACGAGTACAAGATTCTTTCCTTTCGTCTTTATAATTTGCTCAGCTACAACGCCGATAGCAATGGCTAGCTTCCGTTTGTATTGCTCGAGTGAAGCAAAAAATAAATCCATATAAGGCTTAGATGGATTATATTCAATCGGAAGCATTTCAGAGTAATGTGTGCCCGATTGAATTGCTTGTTCTCTGTCTTCTGTTGTTCTTTCTTCTATGGCATCACTAATATCTTTTAATAGAAAAATAGCATCTTCTTTCGCATAGCTGCCGATAAGCTGTATTGTTTTAATCTCAGTCATATTTCTTCACCCTCGCTTTCTGTTAAGCTCTTAAATGAAACGATATGAATGACCGGAATAACCGTTTGTAATTGTGTAAGAAGAGGATGAAAAGCATCTCCTTGCAAATTACGCTCTATAAAAAGAAAAATTTCATCGTAATCTCCGGGCTGGATGTTATAAAAATAATTTGTAACTGCTTTGTTTTCGGGGCTTTCATAGGAAAAACGATTATGAATAGCATATTGTAGATCATCTGCGTACGGGTGAATCGGACTACGCGTTGTTGATTGATACGAAATATTTGTCCCCATTTCAGCGGCAATCCGCATTGGAAGGTACATAAATTCACCGGTTCCTAAGCAGAGTGTCTGTTTACCTTTTCGTTTTTTCTTTAAATCATATCCAATCTTTCTAGCAAAAGAGTGGATATGATTTTGATCATCGGATGAAATGCCAAAGCGCCCGGTGTAGTTTATGTAGCTGATATCATGATGTACAGATGTATACGGTAAAGTAGGGCATGGAAGTATATGTTTTTTTATCTTGGACTCTATTGATTTATCAATCATTTCACCATGCGAAGAAGAACTAGCGATCGGACTACCGATTACGTCAATTGAGCCGCTTAATAGAGAGATTACATGAATCGTAATATCAAGTTCTTGCTCGAGCTCTGTAAATTGCTTTCGATGTGCATCTGAGCGCCAATCTAATAAAGAAGCGACAATATATTCTTTTCTTGGAAACTTTTCTTGAATGGATCTGATGATATTAAGGGCGGTTTTTCCTGTTGTTATTTCATCATCTACCAGGACGATAGGCTGTTCATTTTGAAAATAGCTTTTGTCCACATAACAACGATGAGATGTCGCATGAGAATGTTCTTCTTCAAATGTAATGACAGAATCGATTTGTGAGATTGTTTCCCTTGTTGTATGAACATATTTCGCATTTTGAAAACATTGAAACATCGAATGACCTAATGCGGTAGCTGTTTCTGCAAATCCGATAAATAAGACTTCTTTATCTAAAGGGAATTGGTACTGCAAAATTGCTTCCAGTTCATGATTCGTACGGTCTTTAGAAGAAATCAGATTGAGAATTTCTTTTTGATATGGATGATTTGTATGATGCAGTACCTCCATATATCTTGCAGCAAGAGCACAGCCTCCAGCTAAAGAGATTGCAGGTGGAACGGGAAGATGTTTTCCTAAAATGGTGCTTACGAATAAAAAACCACGTTTTTTATTGATTCTTGCAGCCATTTGGAATAGTTGATCTGGCGATAATAAGTATGGATTATGTAGCACATCTATATGAACCGTTATTTTATTTAAAATGTGGTACGTGTATGTTTTGCTTTGGTTCTTCGGTAAGGAGATCGATGAAAGTTTGTTGTTCATGTAGCACCCCATAAATATTAGATTTCAGAAGTGTTTTACGTGCCCAATTATAATGCGGCTTCACTTCATTCATTTTGTTAGAAAAGCTGCTTTTCATCACGCCGTTATACGTCTGGGCCGCTTCGAAAATAGCTTTTGCATCTAAATAATCCTCTAACGTTACAACATGCATAGCTTGAATGAGTTTAATGTGAGAAGGATGAATGACCGTTTTTCCAATTAATCCATTTGCCTGATCGAGCAAGACTTCATGAATTAATCCGTCCTCGTACCGATGAAGCATGTTCTCACGCATTGTAAGCCCGGCGTTTCCAAATGATTCACGAAATGGTGTTTGACGGAGCTGTGGTTTGAGTACGCGCGGATTGTTTCCGAAGTACTCCCACACCGGTCCAGATATAACATATTCATCTGCTTTTCTAGAAAAAATATTAATAATATCAGAAATACAATCGCGAATAATCGAAATGTCATAGATTGTCGTATCTTTGTTACGACGAATGCCGAATAGCCCTGAGAAATCGGTCGCCCCAATTCGGACATTCAAAATAAAATCACGGTAAGAATCTAAGATTTCCTTAATTGCTAGTAATGTATCAATACGAGTTTCTTTATAAATAATTTCAGAAGACTCTAAAATAGGCATCGCATAAAGTGAAAGTGAATAGGTTTCGTTTATATCCTGTAGTTCACGAATGTAAGACATTCCGTTCGCCGGAGTGAACTTAGGAAACACAAAACCGCTTATACAATGGACGGCGCTTCCTAGTTCATGAACGAGCGAATCCATTTGCTTTGGTTCACGAATCCGAATAAAGAGTAGTGGTATGTCTGATGGATGAAGCTTGCCGGTATCCATCATATGAGCTAGTAGTTGCATCTGTATGACAACATTTTGCTCGGCAAGTTTCACATCCCAATCACTAATAGAATCTTCTAAACAAAGTACAATCGATGTCGTACCTTCGAGCCTTTTTCTAACGATGTCATCTGCAATGGTTCTCTTTGTTCCAGGTGTATATAGAGTAGCACCTAATGCGTAAGCTAGTTGATCTTTCGCGGAATCCTTTGAAAATGTAATGGGTTCTTGGTAGAAAAGGTTCTGCTTTTCTTCAAGGGATAGATAGGAAAAATGCTGCATATTGTCACCACCTTATTTAGAGCCTGCGACCCAGTTCATGTTCCATTTATAATGTTGATCCATGTCTCGGTGTCCTTTAAAATATTTCACTAATTTTTGTACTTTGAATGTCTCATCATTTACATTTTCAAGCATTGCAATTGCACATGTACTCAGGCCATTACGGTGTTCATCCATTTTTACAACAATGTCTGGTCCATTTTCTTGTTTTAATGTAACAACACCGTCAACTTGTGACCAATTGGCTGCGCCTTCGTAAATATAAGAGAAAATTAATATTCTTTTTATTTCATGAATCATGTTTCCGTTAATGCGTAAATTTTCTCCTGTATTTGAAGCCCCCGTGCGATCATCTTGATCTAAATGAATGTAAGGCTCACTATGAAATGAACCAAACGTATTTCCAAGCGGTTGTACAACGCCTTTCCAACCATCTTTAAATTCAAACAAACAGCCTAAATCTAAATCTACTTGAGGTGAGAGATTTGCCGCTAAAGATGAGAAAAATCCTTTTTGTTTTGGAGCACTTTGCTTACTCCAATTTAAATTCACTGCAATTTCGCCAAGAGGTTTGTCCGTTTTTTGTAAGTTGATCGTATCTCCAGATTTTTTTAGTTCAATTTTGGAAAGGTTAATATGTTTTTGACTAGAAGAAGGTTTAATCTGTTTATTTGTTTTTTCAAAAAGGTTAGGTGTTATATGAGATAATCCGAATTGATGAGAAAGTTCTGTGAGCCCTCCTTGTATTCCTCTACCGATAGCTCCAAACTTCCACTCGCCCTTATAACGGTAAACTTCACAGGCGATTAATGCAGTTTCAGATGAAAATTGTTCTGTAAGGTTATAACGAAACATTTCTTCATTATTCGTTGTATTGATAATACGGACGTAGGATTGCTTTACTTGGCCAAAGGTTTGCATGCGTGCCAATGCATCGTGAATGGTAATAGTGAACATAATTCGTTCGATATGTAATGGAATCTTTGAAAGTGAAATGGAGATTTCTTCATCATCTCCAGAACCCTTACCTGTACGATTATCTTTTGAAAGTATAATCGTGCCTTGCAGAGAAGATTGCTGTTTGTAAAATACGATATGCTCTGAAGTTGTTAGTCTACCGTTTGAATCCAATAAAAAAGCAGCAGCATCTAAATCGAATGCATGTGAATTTGTAGGAAGATCCCAGCCGAGACCTATTTTTATATGAGTTAATGTAGGATTTGTTTTTGTTAAATCTACCTTCTGTCCTTTACATAACTGTAGGGGCATTTCGATTCCACCTCATTTAGAATAATTACTTTAATCGTAACACGCTAACAAAAGATTTCCAATTTTGTATTTTGAAAATTTACAAACTTTTCGAAAATGGAAGGTGAATTTCAGGATTTATGTAGAACTTTGTTAGTAAGGAGTTTTTTAGAAAGGAATGAAGAAAGAAGATGAATATCCACAAACTAACAGGAGAAGAAGCAAAAGAAATCAATACATGGCAGTATGAAGAACCGTATTCGTTATATAATTTTTCAGGAAGTGAAGAGACAATAGAAGAACTATTAGATGGAACATATTATGGCTGCTGTAATGAATATGGGGAATTGATAGGTTACTTTTGTTTTGGAGAAAATGCGCAAGTACCAGGGGGAAGGGATGCGAAGTTATATATAGGTGAGGATACTGTAGACATTGGGCTTGGCATGAAGCCACATCTAACGGGACAGGGAATGGGGAAATCTTTCTTGAAAGTTGGTTTCCAATTTGCTTTAAAAGCGTTCCAGCCCAAAAGAATTCGTTTAAGCGTTGCTGCTTTTAATAAGAGGGCGATTACGTTGTATGAGAACGTTGGGTTTCAAAAAAATGTTTTGTTTATGAGCAGGGGGAGAGAGTTCCTGCTCATGGAGTATGATTTAGATGAATGCCGTTGTTAACAAATGTGTTATGACCCTGTCCAAATTAAACGTATAACATAACCGAAAAACATAATGTAAGAGAGCATGGCTATAGAGCATGTACCACTTATTGTACGAACCAACCCTTTTTATCTAATGAGTGCTAAAATGATAGATAAGATACTATTTGTCATAATAGTGCCTTCTAGTGAAGGTGTAAGGCGCTGTGTTCATGTGAGACATAGAAAGAATGTGACGGAGGCAACCAGTGCGAAAAGTAGAAAAAGCCAAGAAAAGATTTGCTTTTTAAACATCAGAACACCCCTGTTTGAACGTTCGGAAATATTTTACATGAATTGTATATAGGATTGCAATTTATGTAAATGAAAGAACCCACCTCTTTGTGTAAAGGGGTGGGTTCTTATTTTTAGGGTTTTACCTTATTCTGCATGCTCGGCACGATGCGCCAAACGACTAGACGCGGCTGCAGCGATAGCACCTACAATATCATCAAGGAATGTATGAACTTTTCCAGATGATTTATCATTTAAGTATTCTAAAATACCTGGTTTTAATTTATCGATATATCCAAAGTTTGTGAAACCGATAGAGCCGTACACGTTTACAATGGAAAGGGCGATTACTTCATCCACTCCGTATAAACCTTCATCACGCTTTACAATGTCTTGTAATGGTTCGCTCAACATTCCTTTTTCGGCAAGAACGTCTAACTCGATTCCTGTAATGAGCGCATTTTGTACTTCACGCTTGGATAATACACGTTCTACATTGTAACGACATTCTGACATTTCTAAATTTGGATGGTATTTCTTTTGAAGAAAATGAACAAGCTCCGCAATATCATCGATTGTTACACCACGTTCCTGTAGTAGTTGTAATGCTCTTTCTTGTAGTTGATTCGATTCTTTCATGTTATCACCTTTTTTTCTTTTTATTATTTGTATACGTTTTACTGCTTTATCATGTGCATAGGAATGAAAGGCGAGCACAAGCTCATATATATATAGAAAAACCATAGGTGGCGACTATGATGATTCAGCATATTTATGAGCATTATCAAATGCATGTCAAAGAATTAATCCCTCTTGGCCCCTATAAAAGCTTTTGGATTCGTAATAAAATTTATGTACTTCTTCCAATTGGGGATATGGAGGAAGATGTACTTGTTGAAATGAAAAAATTAAGCGATTATATGAACCAGCAAGGGGATATTACTGTTGCAACCTTCGTTCCGACGGTGCACGGTTACTATGTAAGTGAGATAGAAGAAAAAAATTACTGTTTATTAAAAGGTATGCGTTTGCTTGATCGACATGCTACTTCGTTAGGTAACGAGCTTTCTTTATTTCATAAACGAGGCGCCTTTTTTCCAGAAGAAATAGAACAATTAAGTCGCATTGGTGAATGGAAGTCATTATGGGAAAAAAGGCTCGATCAATTAGAGCGATTTTGGCAATCACAACTTATGAATCAGCCGTCAGATGTATTTGATCAACTATTTATCGAGTCTTTCCCATATTATTTAGGCGTTGCTGAAAATGCAATTCAATATGTTGTAGATACAGAAATAGATGATACACCTCAGCTTGCCGACGCAGCAACGATCTGCCAAGAACGCTTTACCCCTTTATTATGGCAGCAAACCAATAAATTAAAAATCCCCATCGATTGGGTATATGATCATCCAAGCAGGGATTTAGCGGAATGGATTCGATACGTATTCACGGAAAAGAAGAAAGATTGGGAACAAACAATTTTCCAGTTTGTATCGGATTATGAGAAAAACTATGCCCTCTCTTCTTTTGGCTGGCGCCTACTATTTGCGCGCCTTCTCTTTCCACTTCATTACTTTGAAACGGTGGAACAGTACTATCTGACGGGAAATGAAGAACAAAAAAATATGTACCGAGATCGCTTAGAAGACATTTTACACGATGTGAACCGTTCAGAGCAATTTATGAAGCATTTTTATGAATTCCTCCGTTTGCCTGTTGAGAAGCTCGGGATTCGAAAGTTGGATTGGTTGTCCTAATAGGAATTTATAAAAAAGAGACCAATGGTGGTCTCTTTTTTATGGATATTTAGTTTCAGCGATTCTAAGCAAGCCGCATCCGCTTTTAGATTATCCCGCTCCAGCGGCTAGAATGTTCGGTGGCTTCGCTTCTTCCGACGAGGCCAAAAACGCCTCTATGTCAGAAGCTCCATCCCCCTCACATTCTAAGCAAGCCGCATCCGCTTTTAGATTAAAATACTTGTTCTACTTCGATAACGCCTGGTACTTCTTCAAGTAGTGCGCGTTCGATACCAGCTTTTAATGTGATTGTAGAACTTGGGCAGCTACCGCATGCACCCATAAGGCGTAGTTTTACAATACCTTCTTCAATATCTACTAATTCAACGTCACCGCCATCACGAAGTAAGAACGGGCGTAATTTATCTAATACTTCTAATACTTGTTCTTGCATATTTGGGTTTTCCATTTTTATCGACTCCTTTCATCCATTTTATTATAATCAAGATACAGGGGAAAATCTATTTTTTCTGTTCTTGTTTTAATGTCAAAATATTGTATCATGTTTACAACGTGTTTTTTCAGTATAGGGGATGAGAAATGAGCTTGTAAAGAGATGTGTTTATAAGGTAAGTCATCTCGGCGTACTGTTAGAACAGAGAAGTGGGGGAGAAAGAATGGTAAATGTTCAAGTATATGGGGCAAAAGTAATTTGTGCGAGCTGCGTTGGAATGCCATCTTCGACTGAAACATTTGAATGGCTACAAGCGGCAATTGGTCGTAAATATGAAGGACAAGATGATAAATTTAAGTTTGAATACGTTGATATTCAAGAAGAGCAAGATGATGCTGAGAAGCAAGCTTTTGTAGAGCGGGTAATTGAAGAGGATTTATTTTATCCGGTTGTTCTTGTAAACGGTGAAATCGTTGGAGAAGGAAATCCTCGTTTGAAGGACGTATACGAAGAAATTGAGAAATATTTATAATATAAAAGCCTTTGTGGTTGCAAAGGCTTTTCTTATATATCTATATGGAAAAAATAGTTATTAAAGGTAATTTTATTAAGGAGGATGCATGTGAAGGGTGTAGTGAAACAGGAGTTGCCAGAGGAAGTAACGAGTCTAATGGAGCAATATGTGATGGGATTACAAGATATTTTCTTAAATGAAAAATTAATTGGGGTGTACGTATACGGTTCAATCGCTCTAGGTGCATTTCATTTGGGGACGAGTGATGTTGATTTTGTAACGGTAACGAGGGAGACAGTCAGTGAATTTGAGAAGTTGCAAATAAGTGATTTACATAAAAAATTGAGTAAAAATAAGCTCGGAGGACGGATGGACGGTATGTATATCCCGCTTGCTGATTTAGGAAAGAATAATCAAGAGATAGAGCAGTATGTCTATTGTGCTGATGGGAAAGTTAACGTAGGTCACTGGGATGTGAATGCTGTGACGTGGTGGACGTTAAAGAACCATGGAATTACTGTGACTGGAGAAGAAGCAAGTGAACTTCCGTTTGAGGTCTCATGGAATAGGGTTGTAGAAACAATGAAATATAACGTAGAGCAATACTGGGGTGAAAAGGCATCACGTACATATTTGTTTTTAATTGAAGAATGGGTAGAATCAGCCGTTGTAACGATGGGCCGTATTTTGTATACGTTAGAGCATAAAACAATTGTTTCAAAAGATGAAGGATTACAATATATGATGAAATCGTCCACTGATAAATGGATGCCTTTGCTACAAGAGGTAGAGCGGATACGTCATAATAAGGGAAAGAAACGAACGATTTCCATTTGGAAGCGGGCAGATATGACGAAGAAGTATTTGCTTAGTGGGATAGAGGAATGTCGGAAGAAGTGGGAAGGGTAGTTTATTTCAAAAATTAAGATGGTGCGGATATAAAATAGTAAGACCTCTGTAGTAGTTACTATAGAGGTCGGTTTGTAGATGAAGTTATACACTACTTAGCTACTCATTATTATGCTGTGGAAGTATCCTCGTCTTTACGTACTTCAAAAAACTCATTTTTGCACAAGTATTTAAAAATTCTTTGTGTAACTTGCTCTTCTTGATCTAATAAGAAGCGATGATCAAACGCGTAGAATGATTGTCCTTGAATTAATTTAACGTAATACATTATATATACCTCCATTATAGAACGATACAAATTTAAAGATTCATTACTTATAATATCCATAAATTGGTTTAAAATACTTAGAATGTTAATCAGGGATCTTAAATAGAAGTATGAAGAATGCAAATATGAAAATAAATACTGTAATCAATAAGGAGATAGTTAATATAAAAGAGTTCACAATAAGATGTGAACTCTTTTATATTAACTATTTTTCCATCGCTCTAATTTATTTTCAACAAGCTGTTTCATCTCGCCTACTGTAATATGCGGAAGGGCGAATTTTTCATTTTCATAGCAATGACTGCAATACGTTGTACTTTTTTCTCCATTTTTTTCTGTACCGCCACCATTTTCATCTTTTGAAAATGGCATGCCACAGCTTTGACAGTTCTTATGTTTCTTCATGAAATTCGCCTCTAAGATTCCATCTTTTTTAACTGACACCGCCTATTAAAAAATGTTTTATACCCAAGTTGTAAAAAGATAATGACAGAAAAAGCTGTACTTCCGGAAATACCAAGTATAATCACAATTTGATATTGAATGGCGGTAAACGGTGAAATTCCTGATAAAATTTGTCCTGTCATCATACCTGGGAGACTAATGATTCCCATTCCGACCATAGAATTAATCGTTGGCAAAATAGCTGAGTCGAAAGCATCGCTTATAAGTGGGGTAGCTGCTTGTTTTGGGGTTGCTCCCAGCATCAGTGCACCTTCAATTTGCTCACGTTGTGATTTCATAGTTTTTAAGAATGTATTTGCACCGAGTGACACACCGGTCATGGCATTACCAATGAGCATTCCAGCGATTGGAACGATATATTGCGGAGCATACCAAGGGTCGTGTCCAATAATGACAAAGATAAATAATAAAAGTGGCCCGATTGATCCTGCAATCATTGAGAGTGCGGCCACACGTTTTAACTCTTTTGACATAGGGATATTAACTCGCTTATAAATGTTAAAAATAGCAAATGTAGTAATAGAAGTAATAATAGCAATTGTATAAAATGGATTACTATTTTCAAATATGTATGTAAGTACGTATGCAACAAGCACAAGTTGAATGGTCATACGGAATGTAGCGATCGTAATTTGTTTTTCACGTGGTATTCCTTTTAATTTTACAAGGCCGATTAAAATGATAATGAAAATATATGCTGCAGCAAGTTGCCAAAGTTGTAATTCAATAACGCCCTTCAAATGCGTGCACTTCCCTTCTAATAGCACCTTTTGTTTTATTAATTTCAATAATGTCGTCTGCTATTTCTTCTGGAAGTAGTTGTGAGTGGGTAATAAAGATAACAGTTTTCTTTTTTTGTTTCGCAAATGTAGTGAAATTTTTCATGACGCGTTTTTCTGTATCAGCATCTAATGCAGATGTTGGCTCATCTAATAAATAAACGGGCGGATCCATAAGTAAAACACGAGCTAAGGAGAGTCTTTGTTTTTCACCACCGGATAATGAGGAAGCGATATCTGTTAACTCTTTTTCTAAGCTTACAATTGCGAGAGCTTCTTGTAGTGCTTCATCAGGTGGTAAAGATTTCTCCGAAAAGCGAAGCCCTATTAACAAATTATCTTTTACTGTTCCGTCAAATATTGGAGGAGTTTGTCCTAGCATAACGACTTCACGACGTAATTGAATAGGCGGATAAGACGAAATGGGGGTATCGTTATATTTAATTTCGCCAGTTGTTGGTGATTGTAGATCATTGAGCAGGCGAAGTAACGTACTTTTTCCGCTGCCACTTTCAACGATGATGCAGGTGGTTTTTTCTTTGTGGATCTCTAAGTAAGGAATATGTAAGATGTCTTTATATGTTACGTCTTTTAATAAAAACATAATTTTCTCCTTTCTGATTCTATATAAATTCAATTTGTTTTTATATATTCATATCGTATCAAAAAAGGAGAAAAATAGAAAAAACAAGAGCGACCCGCTCTTGTTTTTCTGTTTAGCCATTATGATGTTTGTACATCCATAGAATACCGGACTTTAAAAGTCTAGGCACTCTGCCCATTAATGGTTGATTTGCCAATAATCCAAATCCATGTTTCTTACCGAGAGAGCCGAGAACGCCTTTTAATTTAATAACAGGTAGTTCATCAGGAAGTGGCTCATTGTTCCAACGTTTTAATAATATTTGGACAATTTGTTCACCTTGGCCTTCAGCAAGTTGTGCAGATGGTGCATGTGGAAGAGAAGCGCAATCTCCTACAACATAAACATGCTCATTGTTCGGAATATTATGATATTTTGTTAATACAACCCGTCCGCTACTATCTTGCTCGACTGGAAGGTTTCGAACAACTTTGTTTGCTTGAATACCTGCTGTCCATACGATTGCATCGCATTTAAGCGGTTCATCATGGTTGTACACAACATTTGGTTCTACTTTCGTAATGTCAGAGTTTCGTATAATCGTAACATTATGCTTTACGAACCACTCTTCTACGTATCTACTTAATTTTTCTGGGAATGGGAATAAAATGCGATCCTTTCTATCAAATAAGTAGATCTTTAAATCAGAACGACTTTCCCGAAGTTCACTTGCAACTTCAACGCCGCTTAAACCAGCACCGACAACAGCGACAGTTGCATTCGGTTCCAAACCATTTAATTGTTCGTACGTTTTACGAGTTTGTTCAATTGATTGAAGGCTATGTGTATATTCTTTCGCACCTGGTACGTTATGATATTTGTCTTCGCAGCCAAGACCAATAATTAAGTCATCATATTCGACAACTTCGCCTCCATCAAGATGAACGGCTTTGTTTTCAAGGTCAACATTCGTTACAGTGCCGTATTGAATGTTGAGACGCGGGTGTTCAGGAAATGGAATGCGAATATGCGTTTCTGAAATTGTACCCGCTACTAATGCGTAATATTCTGTTTTAAAACAGTGGTATGGTACTTTGTCGATTAATGTCACTTGGACATCATCTGGAAGTTGATTGCTTGGAAGAAGCCGTTGCAGAATTCTCATGCCACCGTAGCCACCGCCCAGTAATACGAGGTGTTTCATGATGGATTACCCCTTTTCTGTTGAAATATCCCCTAATCATACAATTATATATTGAAAAAATATTTTGACTTTACTCACTCAAATTATATCGAATTTGTGAACAAATAACAATGCATGAATGTGTACTCTGTTGTACAATAAGAAGAAAAGTGGACAAACTGTTTTGATTTGTATGTTGGAAAAACAACAGATAGGTTAGAAAAAACGATAGAAGCTGCCATTTCCTTCGGGTGAAACCAGAAGAGGGAAATGAGTGGAGATCTTTTTCTGATTTCATAGCAGTGATTTATATGTTGGGAAATCCAAGTGAATTGATATAGAGAAGATCTTTCGATTTGAAATGAAGTAGTGAAGCAACGAAATATTGTAGTAGGTGTAATGGAAACAACAAGAAACAGCTTAGTTTTCTTAGTATAGATTTATTTTTTTGAGGTACAGGGGGGATAGTTTTGATTAAGCCATTAATCGAGTTTTGTGTAGGTAACCTTGCGAGTGGATCACAAGCAGCGTTAGAAAAATTAGAAAAAGATCCGAATTTAGATGTCATGGAATATGGTTGTCTGGGGTATTGTGGTATTTGTTTTGAAGGTCCTTTTGCACTGGTGAATGGTGAAGTTGTACAAGGGACAACGGTAGAAGAGCTTGTGAAAAATGTATATGATTATTTAGATGAAAACCCAATGTTTTAAGGCGTTGCACTTGAGCAACGTCTATTTTATTTGTTTCATCAGAGTGAAAATTCTTTTAGAGGAAATGCTAACAAAGAATTTGAGCTTTAGAGGTGACAGAATAAATATTATTTAGGTACTCGCTGGTCTTTTCGGTTTTCCAGATGTGTCACTGCAATTTATATTAGATTACATGTTTTCATTGCTTGCTTTTGTCATTGGTGTACCATGGACAGAAGAGGTCATTGCAGCTGAGCTGGATATTAAGTGCTGCAATTGCAAGGACGTTTGTATGAATAAAAAAAGGCCCTTTCCGAGAAGGGCTTTTTTCTTACACAATGTGTGTAAGAACGGCTCTTATATAAAGGCCATCAAAATGTTGTCAAATATGAGAAACGGGGGACGTTCTTATTGTGTTCCAAAAGCATGCATTTTATACTTAGAACAACAAATTTTTTTTGGAGTGAATGAGGATGAACCAATTTTCTTTTACAAAAATGCATGGTCTTGGGAATAGTTATATATATGTAAATATGTTTGAAGAACAAATTCCAGAAGAGGCACTATCTCTTGTAGCGGAAAAAGTATCAAATATCAACACTGGAATTGGTGCGGATGGAATGATTTTAATTTGTCCATCAGAAGTAGCACAAGTGAAAATGCGCATGTTTAATAATGATGGCTCAGAAGGAAAAAGCTGCGGGAATGGACTGCGCTGCGTAGCGAAATATGCGTATGAGCATAAACTAGTAGAGGAGAATGTTTTTACAATAGAAACATTGGCCGGAATCGTAACGGCTGAAGTGACAGTAGAAGACGGTATCGTTACCTTAGCTAAAATTGATATGGGAGCACCTCGTTTAACTCGTGCAGAGTTACCGATGCTTGGAGAGGGAGAAATGCCTTTTATTCGTGAAGATTTCCTATACAATAATCATCGCTATGCGTTTACTGCTGTTTCGATGGGGAATCCGCATGCGGTTATTTTCGTTGATGATGTGGAAGAAGCACCACTTACAACATTAGGTCCAGTACTTGAGACGCATGAGATGTTCCCGGAACGAGTGAATGTTGAATTCATTGAAGTTGTAAATGAAAATGAAATGAATTTCCGCGTTTGGGAACGTGGATCAGGTGTGACGCAGGCGTGTGGCACAGGGGCATGTGCAGCAGTTGTGGCAGCAGTATTGAATGAAAAAATGAAGCGTGGTGAAGAAATTACGGTTCATTTAGCGGGCGGAGATTTAATGATTGCCTGGACAGAAGAAGGGAACGTTTTGATGAAAGGTCCAGCGGAAGTAATTTGCCGCGGAGTGTATGAGTACAAGATAGAAGCGTAAAGATGTATAATAGAACGAGAGATGAAAGGAAGGTGGATTTCATGATTGATGTAACAGAACAAGCGGCATTTCAAATTAAAGATATGTTAAAAGATGCTGAAGAAGGAGAGAAATACGTTCGCCTTGCTGTACATGGCGGTGGATGTAGTGGTCTTTCTTACGGCTTAGGATTTGAAAGAGAACCAAATGAAGATGACACAGTTCTTGAGTTTTATGGTGTTGAATTTGTTATTGATAAAGAAAGTGCTCCGATTGTTAAAGGAGTAAAAATTGACTATAAGCAATCGATGCTTGGCGGTGGATTTACAATCGATAACCCGAACGCAATCGCATCGTGTGGATGTGGATCATCTTTCCGTACAGCTTCGAATGCTGGTAAGCCAGAAGAGTGTTAATCATAACCTTCTCACAAATGAGTGAGAAGGTTATTTTTTATTATTTTACAAACTAGTTGTGAAATAATTGTTTTCATTAAATTCACATAATGTTCAAACAAATAGGTTTAAAAACTCGGAAGTTATAGTATTCTTGAATTAAGAATAATTTTTCGACAAATAAAGACAAAAAATTTATGGTAATCGAAAAATTTTATTTTATATCTGTGATTACACAGACAATAAGGAGAAATGATTATGGCGAACAAACGTTGTAAATTACTTCATAGATCGTTTAAAGAATTGGTAAAAGAAAATAAACAAAAGATATTAAATGATAAACAAGAGATGGAAAAAATTGAACAACGTATTGAACAACGTTATACAATTAATAAATCGGCTTCCTAATTAAGATACGAAAACGTCGTTGATATACAAAAAAGAAGATAATCGACTAGGTACAGTAGTTGGTTATCTTCTTTTTTGTTTTTTTAGTGTGTAATCTTACAAAAGTGTAATGCTCATGTCACGTTTTTGAATTTCTCCTTAAATGAAAAGGGATTATGATAGCAGTATAATAAAAAACACATGAGGTGAAAGACGTGAAAAGATATATTGCACTTTTTAGTATTTTAGTTGTATTTGCTAGCTTGTTAGTTGGTTGTGATTTAAACCGTATGGGAAAAGATACGTATTATGTTCAAATTACGGCTGATGGAAAAGAATACAAGGGAAAATCTGATAATGGTACACCATATACAAATTACCAATATAAATTAGCGGGATTTGATGAAGAGGGTAAAGAAAAAACAATGGAATTTAATGCGCAAAAAAATCTTCGCAAAGAAGCGTTTCTACATGTATACTACTCCGATAAAAAAGGTGTGACAGCTTGGGAAGAAGTGAAAAAAGACGAGCTGCCTGCAAAAGTGAAAGAAAAATTAGGTGTGAAATAATGAAGAAGGAGTTGGGGTATGGGCCAGCTCCTTTACTTATTTTCAAAATCTTCTTCTGAAATGACTGTAAAGCCATGTCTTCGAAGCAATGCAGTTGTTACACCGTAACCCTCTTGTTTGTTTCCATTAAATTCGCCCGTATAAATGGTGGAGCTTCCGCAAGACGGACTACGTTCTTTTAAAATGATGTATTCGGGATGTAGATCTTTTATTTCTTTTAATGCTTTATAAGCGCCTTGGACAAAGGCTTCTGTTACATCGTTCCCCTCTTTATCTATCACCTTTGCTTTGCCGTCTAGTACATCATCACCATTGCCACCAATAATTTCTGCTGAGGGGCGTGGCGTTGGTAATCCACCTAATACTTCTGGACAGACAAGAACGGTTTCTTCTTTCTGCAATAGCTCTTCTATTTTTGAGATTAGATTGTCATTTCCGTCGTAACGACAAGCAATACCAGCTAAACAGGCACTAATTACAATCATGGTTTCTACCTCAGTTCATTAAGAAAATTTTTTGAAAACGCCCATTTTGCTTCATGGGACCTATGTATATATGGGGTGATGAAAATGGGAACTTTCTATAACTTAATGAAAACATATAGCGAATTTCAAAGTAAAGAAGAATTCAATGTATATCAGCAGCAAATTTTCGTACGTTATCAAGCTGATATAAATAAAACAGATTTTTTAGTAATTCGTTTGTTAGGGAGATATGCAATTAATGAAAAACAAAAAACAGTCGGAGTCGCTTGTCCGTTAATGGAAACAATTGCGACTAAAATAGGAAAAAGTATTCGTACGGTGCGTCGCTCTGTTGCGAAATTAGAAGAACTCGGGATTATTGAAAGGATCCCTACGAAAGAGAGACATAAGCGCGGGGGATATAGTGCAAATTTGTATGTGTTTCGTAAAGCTGCCATTGACCGCATGGATGGCCGTATGAAAATGACCGCATGTGAAAATGTGGAAAATGTAGATGGGTGTAAGAAGGAAGAGGTGCGAGAAGAAAGGGAAACGATTCTTTTTAAAAACTCTTCTAAAGAAGTACAAAAGAAAAAAACAACGTATGAGCTTGATGAGACATATTGTCGTCATGATATTCCGGCTAAGTTTGTACATGCGATTGTACCAATGTCACGGAATCCACAAACAATTAATGTGCTTTGGAGTAAAGTAGAACTGGCTTATAAAAAGAGCGGATTATTAGAGCAAGGTGTATTTTTGGAACAGCTGCTTGTTGATGAAGATATTCAGGAAAAGCTTATCTGGCGTGTGAAAAGTGTTGTCAGAGCGTATAAGTTAGGGGAAATTCGGAAAGATGTTAAGGCTCTTTTGTATAGTACGATGCGAGATCTATTTTTAGATATTGAGTTAGAATGGGGGGCGGCTATAAGAAGGAACACGAAGGTGACGTTATTTGATCCATTCAAAAAAGAGTCATGCGTGTAATACATGACTCCTCTTAATCAATCAAATTTTCGTACAACAGGAACGCGAATCGCAACAAATAATACGAAGATAATAACTGCGATAGCGCCGCTTTTCATAATCGTCACAATCGGAATACCAGCAGCAAGTGCGAGTGATGTGAATGCATAGGAAAGCGGGATGAAGCCCATGGATGAAAGCATCATTAAGCTCATGACACGGCCCATCATTTCTTCTTTGACGGTAGATTGAATCATCGCCATTAATGGAACGATGGCCATGGCAATTGTAATACCGTAGAAGGCGCCTGCGAGTAGTGCTTGCCAAAGTGCTGTACTGAAGTTAATAGATAGGAAGAAAACGCCAGATAACAGCATCATAATGATACAAAATAAGCCGCGTCTACGATTAATGTTCTTAAGACCAACAATGACGGCACCGATTGCCATGCCTGCTCCAACAGCAGCTTCTAAATAACTAAATTGAAGCGAGTCACCATGAAGAACGTTTTTGACAAATAGCGGGAAACCAACTTGCATTGGACCGATTAAAAATAGATTTAAAAAGGCACTACAGATGAGAAATGTTGAAAGAAAAGGCGATTCCTTTACGTATAAAATTCCTTCTTTAATAGATGTAAACATACCTTTATCTTTATCTGTTTTTTCTTGTACTGTAAATTGTATTTTTTGGACGAGTATAGCAGCAATAATGAGGAGCAGAATGGTAATGGAAAAGATGGTCTCATAATTACTAAACTTAATGAGAATCCCACCAAGTACAGGTCCTAAAATTACTGATGCTTGGTTCGTCATTTGTGTAAGTGAATTCGCCTGTGTTAAGCGATGTTTTTCTACAAGTTCAGGGAGAATGGAACCGTCTGCTGACCAAAAGAAGGCATCAGCTAATCCGAACAACAAAGCAAACAAAGCAAATGTATATAAGGTCACATGACCAACGATAAACCAAGTTAAAATCGTTGCGACAAGAAGTGCACGAACGATATTTGAGTAAAACATAATATTTTTTTTCGGGAATTTATCTGCGACAGCTCCCCCAACAATCATAAAGACGAGCCTTGGTACGCTAAGCGCAACAAAGACAACGCCTAGTGAGGCCTCAAGATTTAATGTTTTTGCTATGTACCACGTTTGAGAAAATGTAAAAAAGGCTAAGGCAAAACTTGAAAATAGAGTAGCTGCCCAGAGGAATAGGAAGTTTGTATTTTTTAATAAAGGTGTTCCACTTTCTGCTGGAGCAGGTTTGTTTTGTTGTAGTTCCTCCATATTGCTTCCTTTCTATGTAACCATTTTGAATGGATATAAAATCCTATTAACAATCGTTTTATACAGTTTTTAATATTTCTATACTGCACTTTTTCATTGTAGACAATAATTGCACATTTGCCCAGTGGATTTTTTAAGGCAAGATAAGAAGAAGCGAATGTGATTCCGGTAGAAAATAAAAAAACCATCAGACGTTCTCTTCCCTTGGAGTAGTTGATGGTTTTTCTTGTTAGGATTTCATAACTTGGATTCCTTTTATGATATTCCAGATAAAGAAGTACAGGCTAATGATACCGCAAATACATACAGTGATAATAGCACCGATACCAAGTGTTACATCGGGCTCATTGGAACCAAGTCCCATAATTCCTAATACAATCATCGATATAAAGGCTGCAATACTTGGAATAATATGTGTCCATAAAGCTTTTTTTGCATGAGCTTTCGTCTCGCTGTCACCGAAAATCCAAACGATGATTGGGAAAAGAAGCGGTGCAAAGAAAATACTCCAGTAGGAAAAGGCGGATAATAATTTGTTTCCGTTCATGTAGGTCACCTCATAAGCTAGTGTTTGTTATTATACGTTTAGTATGCAGGCAAATGGAGTGAGGCACTATCGTTTTATCTTACAAAAACATGACAGTTTTGTAAGATTTGATGAGATAGGGTATATAAGGGCGCCGATATAATAAAAGTGTAGTGTAATCATGCAAAAAACGTAGCGATTATTCGCTGCATTTTTTGTGGAAAGAGTGTAAATCGATGAATTTAGCTAGTGCAATATAAATATCAATTTGGGCATCATTTGGATCAATAGATGTTCACCGTATCGTTCAAAGTCTATCGTGAAAGCGCGGTTGTTTTCTTTTGACCAGTTCCAAATATCTTGCCATGCTTCTGCGATAACTTTTGATATTGGACCTTTTCGAGTTGTAAATAACGCATATGTACAAGCAGGGATTGCAAGAGGTGTCATATTTTTCGGGATATTTTCCAATGAAGAAACTGGCATGCCAATTGTGTATCTATATGCTCCGGTTTCATCGGACTCATAATTTGAATACACTGCTAGTGTTACTTGTGAAGGTTGGCTAGGAGTTAATTTATTCAAAAAGACTCCTTCTGTATGAAAGGAGTCCGCTTCACTTTATATATTAAAACATACTAGAACTATGCATTGGTTGCAGTTTTGCATTTGGATCGAAGTAAGCTTTGGCATTGTTTACCGCTGTTGGTGCTTCACCAAAGCCACATGCAATTAGTTTTACTTTTCCTTCATATGTACAGATGTCACCAGCTGCGTAAATACCAGAGATGTTTGTTTCCATTTTAGAGTTTACAACGATGCTGTTCTTTTGAATGTCTAAGCCCCAGTTTTTAATTGGACCAAGAGAAGAAACGAAACCATAGTTTACGATGACATCATCAACGTCAATAACAACCTTTTCTTCTGTTTTCACATGTTGCAGAACAACTTGTTCAATTTTGTCTTCACCAATTAGTTCAATTGGAACGTAAGGTGTTTTTACGTCTGCTCGAGAGTTCATTAAGCTTTCTACGCTGTGCTCATGAGCACGGAATTTATCACGACGATGAACGATTGTTACTTGTTCAGCGATTGGTTCTAACATCATTGTCCAGTCTACAGCAGAGTCGCCGCCGCCAAATACAACGACGCGTTTCCCAGTGAATTTTTTCATATCATCAACGAAGTAGTGAAGGTTTTTTTTCTCGAATTTTTCTACTCCTTCTAATTCTAAACGGCGTGGTTGGAAAGCTCCGTTACCAGCTGTAATAATGACAGATTTAGAATAGTGTGTTGCTTTATTTGTTACAAGCTTAAATACGCCATCGGCTTGTTTTTCAAGTGTATCAACTGCTTCTTCTAAGCAAATAGTCGGCTCAAACTTTTTCATTTGTTCTTTTAAATTATCAACAAGTTCTTGCGCACGTACTTTTGGGAATCCGGCTACGTCATAAATATATTTTTCAGGGTATAGTGCGGATAATTGTCCTCCAAGTTGCGGTAAGCTTTCAATAATTTTTACACTTGCCTGTCTCATGCCGCCATAAAACGCTGTGAATAATCCTGTTGGACCTCCACCGATAATCGTTATGTCGTAAACTTTTTGATTTTCTGTCACTATTTATTCCCCCTATAGATGGAATTTAGATATTGATTCCATATATTGTTCATATGTATACGGAAATCCTGCAAACAATATTGCAATTTACAATAAAAATGATAACATATTTCAGTTTAGAATACTGCAAGAAATGACTGAATTATATGTAAGCTTCTGCATAGATAGGATGAAAATGTATAAAATATACCGAGTAGGAAAATAGATGAAAAAAAGGTTAAAAAACCCTTGAAAACGCTATGTTATTTTAAAATATTGATAATTCTCTAGGCGCTTGAATTATGAAATAAAACCGACTAATATAGGAAAGTATTATGTTAATTTTTTATGACAAATTTCGTACGATTTTTTGAATACGTTTTGTTATGCTTGAGAATGTGAGGAATTCCACATTCTTGACAAATTGAGTGTTTAGCACTTTGATTTTATTTTTGATTTTGATTACTTATTATATAAAGAAAAGGGTTGTGATTCGGTGAAAACTCCAAAAATCGTAGTTTTAGGTGCAGGTTATGGCGGGATGATTACGACTGTTCGTCTGCAAAAAACATTATCTGTAAGTGAAGCTGAAATTACGTTAGTAAACAACAACAGCTATCACTACCAAGCAACTTGGTTACATGAAAGTGCAGCTGGTACATTACACCATGATAAAATCCGTCTCGATATTGAAGACGTTATTGATACAAACAAAGTAAACTTTGTGCAAGATACAGTTGTAGAAATTAAGGCTGCTGAAAAGCGCATTATCTTAAAAAATGGTGAGTTAACATATGATTACTTAGTAATCGGCCTTGGTTTTGAATCTGAAACATTCGGTATTAAAGGTTTGAAAGAGCATGCATTCTCTATTACTAACATTAATGCGACTCGTCAAATTCGTGAGCATATGGAATACAAGTTCTCTCAATATGCGACAGAAAAACGTGATGAGCTAGTAACAATTGTGGTTGGTGGTGCAGGATTTACAGGTATCGAGTATGTAGGTGAGCTTGCAAATCGTATTCCTGAACTTTGCAAAGAATATGATGTTCCACGTGAAAAAGCACGTATTATCTGTGTAGAAGCTGCTCCAACAGCGCTTCCTGGTTTCGATCCAGAATTAGTTGAGTATGCGGTAAAACAATTAGAGAAAAAAGGTGTAGAATTCCGAATCGGTACAGCAATTAAAGAAGCAACTGAAGAAGGTATTCTAGTTGCAAACGGTGATGATGCTGAGTTACTTAAATCTGAAACTGTTGTTTGGGCTGCCGGTGTTCGCGGTAACGGTATTGTGGAAGAGTCTGGCTTTGAAGCAATGCGTGGACGTGTAAAAGTTGATGAGTATATGCATGCTCCAGGTCATGAAGATGTATTCATGGTTGGTGACGCAGCGTTAATCATCAATGAAGAGATTAACCGTCCATATCCACCGACAGCACAAATTGCAATTCAACAAGGTTACAACATTGCACACAACTTAGCTGTGCTAGTTCGTGATAAAGGCGAAATGAAGAAATTCGTTTTCGATAACAAAGGATCTGTATGTTCATTAGGACATGACGATGCAATGGGCGTTGTGATGGGAAAAAAGTTAACGGGATGGAAAGCTTCCTTCATGAAGAAAGTAATCGATAACCGTTACTTATTCTTACTTGGTGGACCTTTATTAGTTCTGAAAAAAGGTAAACTAAAGTTCTTTTAATATATAGTAGAAAAGAGCAGAAGCGGCTATGAGTCGCTTCTGCTCTTTGTGTTATGTAAGCTTTTCTTAAACTTCTATCGTGCATTCAGTGTATAAGTAGAAGTTCTTTTTGAACGAAAAGCAACAAAAAACCAAATTACATTTGTGATGGATACTGCTACGCAAAGCATGATGACTCCTAAGAAAGAGGAGGCGTTATAGTCACTTACGCGCATTGTAATAAATACGACTGTAAGTATCACGAGATGTATGAATAGCCCCATACCGCAAAGAAAAGCCATGATGAATCGCATTGCCTGTATTCCTCCTATATAAAGAAGTAGAGGTACAATATAAAATAGTAAAATCATGCCGATTGATTTCCACATGCCTAGAGAGTTAAATTTATTTGCATTAGGTCCCAAATCAGCAAGTGGTGAAAGTGAAGTGGCAATTAAGAAAGAGCAGAAGAGTAATGCGGAAACTAATGTTACAAATACAATCCTGGACTTTTGTGATAGATTTCTCATTTTACTTTTTACTCCTTTCGCAATGAATAGGTGTGATGTAATATTCAAAGCAGAATTTTGAAGGGATTCGAGGTCTTTCTACAGAGGAAAGAATACCCTATATTCACATTATATCAAATATATGGAAATTAAGAAGGGTAGAAAGAAATGTAGTAACTGAGGAACAAGGGAAGATTATATTATTCTCACTGAAAAATATAGTATAATACATAGAAAAGAATGAATATTCTGTTCGTTTGACTGAAAGGGGTTTTACATCATGGGAAAGCGTGGGAATGTTTGGCTAGCTGTAAGTGGATTAGTGACTACAAAAGATGGTCGCTGGCTCTTCGTTAAGAAAAAATACGGGGGGCTAAAAGGAAAATGGTCATTGCCGGCTGGTTTTGTAAATGAGGGAGAAACGATTGATGAAGCTGTTAAACGTGAAATTTTAGAAGAGACAGGAATTCGGGCGCATATAAAAGGGGTTATTGGAATTCGTTCTGGAGTTATTCGTGATGAGATTAGCGATAATATGATTATTTTTTTACTCGAACCAGAAGGAGAAGAAATCACTGTACAAGAAAAGGAATTGTCTGAAGTAGCATTTTTACATCCAAAAGATATTGCATATAATCAAGATGCTTCTATATTAATTCGATATTTACTGGAAGGTCATACAGAATCACTTCTGAAGATGGATACAACATTAAATCCAGGAGATCAATTTGGATATACAGCCTATCATGTATTTACGGCAGGAGATAAGAAATAGAAGGAGTGGGAAAAAGTGAGTATTCCAGTATTACTTATTTCAATGATGTTATTTTTTATACTTTTCTTTGGAATTGGATTTTTACTCAATATGATTTTACGTGCTACTTGGGTAATGGTTATCATTTATCCAATTGTTTGTATGCTGATTATTAATAAAGCAAGTGTCTGGGACTACTTTTCAAAGCCGAAAGAAACATTTTCCTCATTTGGAACAAGTGTCTCGCATCTTGGACAAGCCGATCTTTTTATTCTATCCACAGGGTTAATAGGGGCGATTTTATCAGGAGTTGTGATAAAGAAACTTCGGAAAAGTGGTTATCAAATGTTCTAATCTCCAGTTTACTGGAGATTTTTTTTCTGCATATTTCTTAATCGTATAGGGAATGATGAACGATGAAGGAGTGTGGAATATAAAAATGTTAAAACGATATGGTATTCGCATTATGATGACTTGTTTACTTGTAGTCGCATTATGTGTGACATGGCAAGCGTTCACTGGAGTGTCTGTACTGGAGCTTGTAAAAACATATCAAGAAAGCAATGTAAAAGAAGTACATGCAGCAGAAAGAGGGCACCAAGTTGTTCCGAGTAAAGAAGTGATAAATGCTTTAGAACAGGGGAAAGACTGGTCTAAATATCGTGTAATGGAAATGACAGCAACTGGTTATACGTCAGGTGTAGAATCAACCGGTAAAAACCCTGGTCATCCAGAGTATGGCATTACATATTCAGGTGTAAAGGCTAAAAGGGACATATATTCTACAATTGCAGCTGATTTACGTGTATTTCCAATTGGGACCATCCTTTTTGTACCAGGCTATGGATATGGTGTGGTAGCAGATAAAGGTGGCGCTATAAAAGGAAATAGACTCGATTTGTACTATGATACGGTTCAAGATGTGTATAGTCAATGGGGTAAGAAAAAAGTAAATGTATATGTAGTGAAAATGGGAAAAGGTAAGTTTACAGAAGAAGAGTTAACGATGTTAAATCAAGACGAAACGATGCAAGTGTTCCGTGGTCAATATTTAAAACAAAGGTAGTCTAGTGGTAATAACACTAGACTACCTTTGTTTTTTATTCGAAAATATATTGGTTATTATTTGGAATGTATTGTCAACTGTGTTTGGAATGAAATTGATTTGTTGTATATGTTTACTAGGTTGGCTCAGTATATTTTTTTGTAGCCTCTTTTTTCATGAAAAGATTATGATATGATTTTTTAGGTTGAACAAGTTGTATGAAAAATTCTAATTATTTTTCAAAAGGTAATAAAGTATTTTCTAGAAATAGAAAAGTGTAAATTTAGTTGCGATTTGTTTTGTGTACTATCCATTAATTATGAGAGAAAAAATAGCAACTAAAAATTTTCATATTTTAAATATATTTTTTGCTTTTATTACAGCTGGAGTTACAATAACAAATTCAGCTATGTGGTTTATTGCGAGTATTTTGGGATATAAAGGAACGAAGAGGAAACTTATTTGGACATTCATTCCTATCATTCTTGTAGTTGCGGCATTTGTATGGGTAATGCTAGCGTATCAAGTACCTTTGCAAGAAGCGATAGGAGGTAGTACCCGTTTTACTCTTCAACAAGAATTTTCAAAAGAATATTTAAGCTCTAAAATAGGGATGTTTATTCATTCACTTCTAGGATCACCTTTAATTTTGGGTAATATTTCTGAGGTTCCTTTACGAACATACCAAGATTTTCCACAATTAAATTTGTTACCATCTCATCCATTAAGAGGATGGATTGTAATTATAACTGTATATGGAACGATTTTATGGGTTATGGCAAAAAATATATTAAAAGATCGTTTTGTTCTATTTTTGGTAGGGTGCTTAGGATTTAATGTTTTGCTACATGGGATTTTTGGATTTGGATTACCAGAAGCATTTATTTATGGGTCACATATTATTTTTATATTACCGTTACTTCTAGCATACGGATTTAAGGAAGTAAATCATTTGAAAATTATAACGCTAAGTATACTTGTACTGATAATTGCTTTAAATAATATAGATAAAATCATTTATTTATATCAATTTGCAGTGTTGAAATATCCAGTTTAATGTAATTAGTTTGACTAAATTGGATGATACGAAATTTTTATAAAAAGGATTGCAGTGCCTGTCTATAAGAGGTATGCACTCTTTTTTGCTTTCCATCTAATCATAAACTTCATTGTGTAATCAGTTTGTGATTTTAGGAGAATCATAATTCCATATTTTTTGTTAAGTGTGTTGAGTACTATATATAACGTTATTTTATTTTGGAGACTGTAGTTGAAAGTTTTGGAAGGATTATTTGTATTTCTTCATTAAGATAGTGTTAGAGGTGTAAATGAAGGGGGGAAATCTTTCGTAGTAGTTGCAGGATGGAATTTGAATACGGAAAGAGTTGGAATTGTCGCATTTTATCGAAAATAAAGTTATAATGAAAAGAGAGAAATTTAGGGGGGTTGAGCATGTTTCAAGTACAAAAAAAATTAGTGAATCACGAAGCGGTAATTGTTGCTTTATTTGAAGAAGAGGTAACGAGTAGTTTTGTACAAGAACTGGATAAAGCATTTGAAGGACAATTACAACTTTTATTAGAAGAGAAAGAGCTTAGTTCAAAGAAAAAAGTTATTTCTAAAGTACATAGCCTAGGAAAAACAAATGCAAAACGCTACTATTTTGTCGGTCTTGGCAAAAAAGAAGCATACACAACAGAAACGTTACGTGCTTCACTTAGTAAAGCATTTAAAACATTAAAAGCTGCAAAGGTAAAAGATGCAGCGATTTTACTTGATTCTTTCGTAACAGATAAGTTAGGTGCAATCGATGTTGCACATATTGCAGCGGAAGTGTATTGCCTAGGTACATATGATTTACAAACCTATAAAACAGATAAAAAAGAAAGTGTAGAGTTAGAAAACTTTGCGGTTATTACAGTAGAAGATGCAAAAGAAATCGAAGCTGCATTAACAGTAGGATATGTGCACGGACGTGCGACAAACTCAGCCCGTACACTTGTAAATATGCCGCCTAACGTATTAACAGCAACAAAACTTGCAGAGTATGCTGTTGAATTAGCTGAGACATATGACATGGATTATAAAGTGCTTGAGAAAGAAGAAATGGAAGAGCTTGGTATGGGTGCATTACTTGCCGTGAATCAAGGTTCTACTGAGCCGCCAAAAATGATCGCTCTTATTTATAAAGGAAAAGAAGAGTGGACAGATGTGATCGGACTCGTTGGAAAAGGGATTACATATGATACAGGTGGTTATTCTTTAAAACCACGCGAAGGTATGGTTGGTATGAAAGGTGATATGGGCGGTGCTGCAGCTGTTCTTGGAGCGATGGAAATTATCGGTGAACTTCGTCCTGAGCAAAATATAGTCGCTGTTATTCCATCCACTGATAACGTTGTTAGTGGTACTGCATTCAAACCAGATGATGTGATTACATCTATGAGTGGGAAAACAATTGAAGTATTAAATACAGATGCAGAAGGTCGTCTAGCATTAGCAGACGGGATTACGTATGCGAAGAAACTTGGTGCAAACTATCTTGTTGATGTTGCGACATTAACAGGTGGTGTCATCGTTGCACTTGGAAACCATACAACGGGTGCGATGACAAATGATGAAACGTTGTTTGAACAAGTGTTAGAAGCATCAATGGAAACGGATGAGCCAATTTGGCAATTACCGATTTTCGAGCGTGATAAAGAACGCGTCCGTAACAGTAAATTTGCAGATTTAAATAACTCACCAGGTCGTGAAGGTCATGCGGTAATGGCAGGAACATTCCTTGGTGAGTTTGCAGAAGAAACACCATGGGTACATTTAGATATCGCTGGAACATCTGATACAACGAGCGCACATGATTTAGGACCAGCAGGAGCAACAGGAGCAATGGTTCGTACGCTTGCGACGCTTGTTGAGCGTTTTGGAGAAGAATAAGAGAGTTGGAAAAAAGCTGTCCCAAATGGTCGTTATGTACAGACCTTTTGGAGACGGCTTTTTTTATCTTACAGGTTCCATATATGATGAGTGAAATTCCATGCGCTCATAAACGATACAATCGCAAAGAAAATAATAATTATCCGTTGAATTGATTTAGGTACAACAAGTGGGATGATAGCATAAATTGGGAATAAAACACTTAAATATCTGAGCGTGCTATGCATCGGTAGACCGCGTGTACCAAAACTAAATATAAAAATAATCGTGATACATACAAAGAGCATTGCGCTAATACTTTCCCATTTTAAATGAGATTTCAAACGCCAAATATATCCAATTCCAAAAAAGGCGAATAATACTGCTGATATCCATAGCCCTTGTCTTATTTCTCTTATGTCTACAGTAAATGCTGCATAAAAGCCTTCAATGATTTGAATCCATGGTAAAACGGCGTAATGACCCCAGTTTTCGGCTTGTGTCGTTGAGAAAACCAACGGATCTCCGAATACACGATATAGGTAAATCATATATCCTGTTAAGCCAACTGTACAACTTAGTCCCCATAATAGAGAATTTCTTACCAATTTCCAATTTTTATTCCATATGGACATAATAAAAAGGGTAAATGGAAAAATGCCGAATAATAAAGCTGGTGCTCGGGTGGATGTTAAAATGGCGGCAAATATATAAGCGTAAAGCCATTTTTCTTTTATAGCCATGTGAAGAGAAGCAAGGGAGAAAAGAACGATCCAGACTTCTGTATAAACAGTGGCATAATAAATTGCACAAGGATTAACTGCGAAAAGCCAAATGCCTGCTTTTATTTGGGAATCATTCATGTTACAGCGCTTGAAAAATTCCTTCAGCAAATATAAGCAAATAAAAAATGCGACCTGCGTCACTGCAATGACAGTATAGGGGTTGCCAAAGACTTTGATTAGTATTGGTACAAATGGAAAAAACGCAGTAGCTTTTCTTGATTCATATCCATTTTCAGCGATTTCAATGTACCAAAGACTATCCCAATTAATAAGAGCATGCTTGAAGTGTTCTAACGTCATTCCTTCATGGAAGTTATTATAATAGGGTAATAAAATGGCCAAAATTAAAAGAAGATAATGAGCTAGAATGGGTTTTAACCACCAAATTTTTTTGTGTGGCTGTTCAGAGTATAAACGTCTTTTTTGTAATAGACTGTTGTGCATATATGTAACTCCTCAATTGACTTGGTATTTCTATCTTATCAGACATTTCTATTGTAAAATCACGTATCTTATGTTTAGAAGCGGATACATAATTAAAAGTTTGAAAGTTCTTTTTATGTATTAAACAATATTGACCTCTAAAAGAACGAGCAAGTCGTTTTTAGAGGTCAATATTGTTTAAGTTATTTATTATATCCTACAATTTCATTTGTATCGATATCAACATATACTTCAACGTTTTTGGGTGCAGATGTATCAGATGGGAAATGAACGAGATAAACAGTCTTTCCTTCATATTCCTCATTTGATTGATGGCTATTATGCTTGTGAAATGTTGTTTTTGTCATTGTAGCATTTTCCCAATCACCAATAATATATTGCTTTTCTTGATTGGATAATTGATTCCAAACGGCCTTTTTAATACTTTTTTCGGTTTCTTGAGGTTGATTGGAAGAGTTGCTCGAGCTATTCGCATCGATACAACCTACAAGTATAAAGCATGTAAAAAATATTGTGAAAAATAGATAGAATGTGTTTTTCATGATTCCTACATCGCCTTTCTATCCTCATAATGTATATACTTCAATTAGCAGAATGAAAATTCCTTTTATATGTAAAAAGAAATATAAGATTTTAAAGTGAAAATGCATATAACATTCCAGCTAAGGCAAAAGATGTTTTTCCGGTTTCTTCAGATACAACAAGAATAAGGGCATCACTTACTTCGGAAAGCCCAATTGCTGCGCGATGACGTGTCCCTAATTTTTGATGCGATGCAAGTGTTTGATGTGATAGTGGAAGTATATTGGCTGCGGATATAATATGGTTATTTTTCACAAGAACAGCACCATCATGAAGAGAGTTTCCAGGATAAAAAATAGATTCTAACAATGGAACGGTTAAGTGTGCTTGTAGTTCTATCCCGGATTGGATAAATGATTCTACCGGTTGATCTCTTTCCACAATAATAAGAGCACCATGCCGTTTTTGAGATAAGTGCCTGATTGCTGTTAGTAGATGAATGTAACAGTCTGTATAGGGAGATAGATACGTTTTGACATAGTAGGATGCCGTTTTTGATTGGATATGTAGTAATAATTTTTGTATATCTTCAACTTTACATAAAATACATTCATTATTATTGTCCAGTGCAGTTTGCATATCTTGAAGTGCAAAAGAAATATCTTTAATAGTTTCTTGAATATGCTGTTTCATTGTTTTTGTCAGTGCCCATTCTTGCATTGTATTCACCCTATTTAAGAATATATTTATTACGTATAGTTTTTCGTTCCATGCAGAAAGTATGCGTAAAGGAAAAGAATGTTTACATAGATTACATAGTTTTGTATATAAGGTAAGATTTTCTAGGGATATAAAATAGTATTGAGGAAAGCGTTATTTTCGCCATATAATGAGATTATGTTTGACTGAAAGGAGAGAGGAAAATGAATTGGACAAAAGAATATGAACGCTGGAGTAGTTTTGCGAATTTAGATGCAGAGTTAAAGCAACAATTAGAAGAAATGAAGGAAGATCCGAAGAAAATCGAGGACAGTTTCTATAAAAATTTAGAGTTTGGTACAGGTGGTATGCGCGGTGAGCTTGGCGTGGGAACAAACCGTTTAAATGTATATACAGTACGTAAAGCAACAGAAGGATTAGCACAATTTATTGAAAAACAAGGTGATGGAGCAAAAGCGCGCGGTGTTGTCGTTGCGTATGATTCACGTCATAAATCACCAGAGTTCGCAATGGAAGTGGCAGCGACACTGGGTGCTCATGGCATTAAAACATATGTATTTGAAAGTTTACGCCCAACACCGGAACTTTCATTTGCAGTGCGTTATTTACATACATATAGTGGAATCGTTCTTACTGCAAGCCATAATCCACCAGAATACAATGGATATAAAGTATATGGAGAAGATGGAGGACAATTACCTCCAAAAGAAGCGGATGAATTAATTTCGTACGTAAATGCGGTAAGTGATGAGTTAGTAGTAGAGATTGCGGATGTTGAGCAATTAAAGCAAAACGGTCTATTAGAAATTATCGGACAAGATGTAGATGATGCATATTTAGAACAATTAAAAACAGTGATTATTAATAAAGAATTAGTGGAAAAACATGGAGAAGAATTGAAGGTTGTCTTTACACCATTACATGGTACTTCTAATATTCCTACTCGTCGTGGTTTAGAAGCAGTAGGATTTAAGAATGTAACAGTTGTAAAAGAACAAGAACAGCCGGATCCTAACTTTTCTACTGTAAAATCACCAAACCCAGAAGAGCATGCTGCATTTGAATTAGCAATTCGTTACGGTGAAGAAACGCAGGCTGATGTTTTAATTGCGACAGATCCAGATGCAGATCGTCTTGGTGTTGCAATTCGAAATCATGCTGGTGAATATCAAGTATTAACAGGAAATCAAACAGGTGCGTTAATGCTGGAATACTTATTATCTCAAAAGAAAGAAAAAGGTATATTACCAGAGAATGGTGTTGTCTTAAAAACAATCGTTACTTCAGAACTAGGACGTACAATTGCAAAAGCTTACGGGCTTGACACAATTGATACATTAACTGGATTTAAATTTATTGGTGAAAAGATTAAGCAATACGAAGAAAGCGGAGAATATGCATTCCAATTCGGTTACGAAGAAAGTTATGGATATTTAATTCGCCCGTTCTGCCGTGATAAAGATGCTGTTCAATCGGTATTGTTTGCATGTGAAGTAGCGGCATATTATAAATTACAAGGTAAAACATTATATGATGGATTGCTTGAAGTATTTGAGAAGTATGGATATTTCCGTGAAGGACTTGTTTCTCTAACACTGAAAGGAAAAGATGGTGCGGAGCAAATTCAAAATATGATGACATCTTTCCGTGAGAATCGACCAACAGAAGTAGCAGGTTTAAAGGTTACAATTGCTGAAGATTATAAAGCGAGTGTTAGAACAAAAGTTGTGGAAGAAGCTACTGAAGAGATTCATTTACCAAAATCAAACGTATTAAAGTATTACCTTGAGGATGGTTCTTGGTTCTGCTTACGCCCGTCTGGAACAGAGCCGAAAATTAAATTTTACTTTGGAGTGCAAGGGGATTCCCTGCAACATAGTGAAGAAAAGCTTGAGAATATTAAAAGCGATATTATGAATCGCGTTCAATAATAAAAGAAGCATGGACATGGAGATGTTCATGCTTTTTTGTTATTGAGTAGATAGAAATAGGAAATTTTCATATGAATGATTCATGGGTATACAATTGAAATTGTCACATTTTAGACACAAGCAAGGAATGCGCCGATATAAGTTCAGAATGAAATTTTTAAGTATTTATGTTAAAATTTTATTTTGTATGAATAAAGTTTGGGGATGAAAGTTAGTAAAATAAGTGATGATATAACTATCATTTTTAAAAAAGAGAGTTGAGTGTATGAAAGCATCTATTAAGCATTATGTATTTTTACATGTTGCCTTTTTTTTATACTCTATCATAATGGTGTATATGAAATGGGCAGCACAATTTTCAGTCGGTTCAATTTCTTTTCTTATGGCCTATATGGTTCTTGTTATCCTTTTGTTTGGATATGCAATTATATGGCAACAAGTCATTAAACCGTTTGAAATATCTAAAGCGTATTCACATCGGGGTGTTATTATTTTATGGGGGCTTTTATGGTCTGTAGTATTCTTTGGGGATACGATAAGATGGAATAACGTTCTCGGTGCGATCGTTATTATTATAGGGATTGTTGTGGTGGTAAAAGATGAATAAATTTGTTTTGCTTTATATTTTTGGTGTTATTTTAGCAAACTACTCCCAAATTTTACTAAAAAAAGCAACGTTAGTCACTTATGATACAAAGTGGAAAGAATATGTGAACCGATATGTAATAGTTGGATACTCTTTATTTGTAATTAATGCTGGTTTAAATGTTATTGCAATGAAAGGTGTCACATTAAAGCAAGCGCCTGTTATAGAATCGCTTAGTTACGTTATTATTTTAATATTCGGTTGGTATTTTCTTGGTGAAAAAATTACGAAAAGAAAAGTAGTAGGGAATATTATTATTATCGCGGGTATTGCAATTTTTTGCATTCAATAAACATAAGGAGATTTAAAGATGGTGATGAAAAAAAGAACCAAATGGTTAATTAGTTTTTTAGTCATATTTACAATAATGTTATTGTATGCCAGTTCTCGATCTAGCCTTTTAAGATCAGAAGGTGGCAATTTCAAAAATACAAAAGAAGGATTTCAACTGCAACAGGGAGATACGATTACACAACAGTTATCTAATAGTCATAAAGATATAAAGGCAATTTCATTACATTTGAATTCTGATGTGAAACAAGCCCATTTTACTGGGGAATTGAAGTTGATTACTAAAAATGAGACGGAAGAAATTAATGTTACATCAGATATGTTTAAAGAAGATGGAGAACTTTATATTCCTCTTCCTGAAAGAATTCAAAAAGAAGCAACAGATTTAAGGATAGTGTTAGAAAAAATTAAATTTGATGAAAATAAAGGGATATATATTACTACAGCTTTTCCTATAGAAGGTAAAATGTTAAATGTGAATGGTGAAACAAAAGACAATAAAGTATTAGTTGTTGACTATAAGTTATCTTCTGTGCCTTATTGGAAATGGGGTGTACTTTTAACTCTATCGGTACTAATTGCGACGTTATTTGTATGGGTAGGAAAACGTATTGTCGTTGAGTATACTTTAATTGCAATGATTTTTGGGAGCTTTTTTGCTGTTTATACACCTATTCATCAAACCTCTGATGAATGGGTTCATTTCTTAAAGAGTCAGGACGTTGCCCAAGGGAATTTAATTACACCAAAACATGAAGGGAATGTAGGGTACTTTGTTTCCCAAAAAATATTAGATACTTATCTTCATCCTGTTAAAAGGGATGAAAAAATCAATCCAGATGCAATTGATTATGTTAAACAATTTAGTATCAGACCAGATGCAAAAGAACAGCAAGTATTTGAGCCACAAGCTACAACTGCGGTATATACTTTTATCCCTTATATCCCACAAGCGATAGGGATTAAACTAGCTATGTTAGCTGATACAAATATTTGGACAGCAAATATATTAGGGCGTTTAGTAAATCTATTTGCATTCATTGCAATGTCTGCATATGCATTGTATAAAATGCCTGTAATGAGACGTACATTTATGTTCTTTATGTTAGCACCAATTATCATGTTCCATGCGGCAAGTTTGTCTGCTGATGCGGTATTAATGGGATCTAGCTTTATATTCATCGCATTACTAATGCGCCTATGGTTTCATAATGAAGGTCTTACAAAGGCAGAATTTATCTCAATGGCGGTATCAGGAATCATAATGACACTTTGTAAGTTTACGTATTGGCCACTGCTACTGCTTATGTTATTTGGTGGCGTAGCCAAACATGGAACGAAAAAGAAATATTGGTTATTTAATATTGGTGTAATAGGGGGAGCGGCAATACTTGTTGCGGGTTGGAACATATTTGTAATGAAATATGTTGGTGACGGATTAAATAGTGGAGATGTATCTGCGACAAGGCAAATTAGCTACATGTTGCATCACCCGCTTGAAGCATTAAAAGTATTTATTCGTTCATTTGATCATGGATTAGATGAGTGGATTGAAATGTATAATGTCTTTGGTTTCTTATCTACACCTTTAAAAGGGATTCTATATTTATATCCGATTGTGTTTGTTATAATTGCAATCATTGATCAAAAAGAAGGAGTTCCTACTTTAGATTGGATGAAAAAATGGAGTTTAAGATTTTGCATTGCTAGTGTAATATTGCTAGTTATGTTAAGCTTGTATATGACATGGACAACTGTAGGAAGCCCGTATATTTTGGGAATACAAGGTCGTTACTTTATTCCTATTATTCCGTTTATTTTGTTGTTGGTTCAACAGCATTTTAAGTTTAAGATTGAAAAACCAGATGTCGATATATTTGCAAGTAAAGCGGCAATATTATTTTTAACATATGCGTTTGTATTTTGGCTTGTAAAGTTGTTCTAATTTGAAAAGCAAGGAGAGGAATTCCCGTTGTTTAAAAAAAAGCTTATTATTATTCCTGCCTACAATGAATCGACAAACTTAATACACGTTGTAGAGGATATAAAAAAGAATGCTCCAGATTTTGATTATGTTATCATTAACGATTGTTCAAAAGATGATACTGAGCAAATCTGTAAAGATAATAATTTTAACTATGTAAGTTTGCCAATTAACTTAGGAATTGGTGGAGGTATGCAAACTGGATATAAATATGCCCAGCGTTATGGATATGATATCGCTGTACAATTTGATGGTGATGGTCAACATGATGCAGCATATTTAGGGGATCTTCTTCAGGCGATGGAGGAGAAGCAGGTTGATATGGTTATCGGTTCACGATTTATTAATAAAGAGGGTTTTCAATCTTCTTTCACAAGAAGATTAGGAATTCGTTTCTTTGAAAAGCTAATTAAAATTGTATCTGGAAAACAAATTACAGATGCGACTTCTGGATTTAGAATGGTGAATCAAAAGATCATTAATGAGTTTTGTGAATATTATCCGAAAGATTATCCAGAACCAGAGAGTATCGTGTCTGTATTAAGAAACAATTATCAAGTAGAAGAAGTTCCTGTGCTTATGCGAGAACGAATTGGAGGGACATCTTCAATTGTAAATTACAAAGCGATCTACTATATGATTAAAGTAACGCTTGCGATTACAATTGATAGATTGAAACCAAAGAGAAAGGAGAATGTTTCGTGACAATTCGCCTTCAAATTTTAATTATTTTAGGTGTTATAGTAGGACTAATGATCTTTACGAACTTGGTTCGTAAAGAGAAATTAGAATTGAAATATGTACTAACATGGTATGGTGTATTAATTGGTATTTTAATTATCGGGATTTTCCCTAAATCGATTGATGCTGTTTCACATGCTTTAGGGGTTGCTACGCCGATTAATGCGCTTTTCTTTTTAGGATTTATATTTGTTACATGTGTGTTATTCTTCTTAACTGTAGTTGTATCAAGGTCTTCTATTCGAGTTAAAGAATTGACACAAACTGTTGCGATTTATCAGTATGAAAATGAAAACATGAAAAAAAAGCTTGAATCAATGAACGATAAAGAACAAAAACAAAAAGTAACGATTGAATAATAAACGAATGAAAAAAGCCGTTAGTATGTATATATCAATGGCTTTTTTTTATTAATGGTTAATCATAATTGGTCACACAATGTTTGACTATCAATTACATGTATAAAGTGTCAAATGTAAAATAGAGGGCATGAGGTGACCTTGACGAATAAAGAGGCAATCATGTAGAATTTGTACGGAGTGTTTTTTACAGTTAGTGAAGAAAGTAACATGTAAAGCTTGTAATATGACACATAGATTACTAGATATATAATGTGGAAATTTGCGCGTATTTGGATAAGAACAAAATATATCCAATAAATATGATGTGGCAGGGAAAAGTAAGAAGAATAAATACTACTTGGATGAATGCGAATATAAACCAAGAACGAAAGAAAGAGGTTATAAGCATGAAAAAAGTTAGAAAAGCGATTATTCCAGCCGCTGGTCTTGGAACACGTTTTTTACCAGCAACAAAAGCAATGCCGAAGGAAATGTTACCAATTGTTGATAAACCAACAATTCAATATATCGTTGAAGAAGCTGTAGCAGCTGGTATTGAAGATATCATTATCGTTACAGGAAAAGGAAAACGTGCAATTGAAGATCACTTTGATAATGCGTTTGAACTAGAACAAAACTTATTAGAAAAGAAAAAATACGAGTTGCTTGAGAAAGTACAAGCTTCCTCTAAAATGGTAGACATTCACTATATTCGCCAAAAGGAACCAAAAGGTTTAGGACATGCAGTATGGTGTGCTCGTAAATTTATTGGTGATGAACCATTTGCTGTATTACTTGGAGATGATATTGTACAAGCAGAAAAGCCTTGCTTAAAGCAATTAATCGATGAGTATGAAAAAACACTTTCTTCTGTAATTGGCGTACAAACTGTTCCAGAAGATGAAACGCATCGCTACGGTATTATCGACCCATTAGAAAAAGATGGACGCCGCTACCAAGTAAAGCAATTCGTTGAAAAACCAGCTCAAGGTACAGCACCTTCAAACTTAGCAATTATGGGACGTTATATATTGACACCAGAAATCTTCCGTTTCTTGGAAGAGCAACACGTAGGTGCTGGTGGCGAAATTCAATTAACAGATGCAATTCAAAGTTTAAATGAGATTCAACGTGTATTCGCATATGATTTTGAAGGCAAACGTTATGATGTTGGTGAAAAACTTGGGTTTATTCAAACAACAATTGAAATGGCCCTACAGCATGATGAGCTAAAAGAGGATTTACTAAAAATTATGCAAGAGCTTGTAACTGAACAAACAAACGCTGTAAAAAATTAGTTCATTTATAAATATGTACGGTTAGACATAGTGGATTGGAGAATGAGGTATTCTAAGACAAACTTCCAGTTTACTATGTCTAATCTGTGCTTATAAATTATTCTTTATGAGAAAGCTTGAAAAAGAAAGGAGTATCTTCTTTGAAGACCATTACAATTTTAGTGCCGGCATATAATGAAGAAGAAGTATTAGATCAATTATATAGTCGGTTAACAGGTGTATTTCAAGGAATTCCAAATTATAAATTTGAAATTTTATTTGTGAATGATGGAAGTAAAGATCGTACATTAGATATTATTAAAGAATTTAGAGAACACGATGAGCGCATTTCATATGTGGATTTATCACGAAACTTTGGGAAAGAAACAGCGATGATTGCAGGTCTTGATCATGCAATGGGTGATGCTGTAATTATTATTGATGCAGATTTACAGGATCCACCTGAGCTTATTCCTGAAATGATTAAATACTGGGAAGAAGGCTATGATGATATATACGCTAAACGACGCTCTCGTGCAGGTGAGTCATGGGCGAAAAAATGGACAGCGGGTAAATTTTATGGCTTATTAAAGAAAACGACAAGAATCCCTATTCAGGAAAATACAGGAGATTTCCGTTTATTAGATCGCCGTTGTGTAGAAGCATTAAAGAAAATCCGCGAAACACAGCGTTATACAAAAGGAATGTTTAGCTGGATTGGTTATAATAAGAAAGAAATTTTATTTGACCGTGATCCACGTGCTGCAGGCGAAACAAAGTGGAATTATTTTAAACTAATGGATCTTGCGATTGAAGGGATTACATCCTTTACAACAGCTCCACTCCGTCTTGCATCATTCATGGGATTTACTGTTTCATTCGGAGCATTTGTCTACATGCTTTGGATCATTATTAAGACGCTTATGTACGGTGAGTCGGTAAGTGGATATCCATCCATGATGACGGCGATTCTATTCATCGGCGGCGTACAATTAATTTCCATTGGTATTATTGGTGAATACTTAGGACGTATTTTTAACGAAACAAAACAGCGTCCACTATATTTTGTAGATGAATATAACGATGACAAAGTAACAAATATAGATGGCGATAAAAAGATGGCAAAATTATATAGTGTAGAAGATCGTAAAGTAAAATCCAATCACTAGGGGATTATAAGTGTGAATAATAAAACGAAGGAAATATTTAATTATTTATTTTTTGGTGGTTTAACAACACTGATTAATATTGTAACTTATTTCATTTGTGCAACTTTAGTTGGAATGGACTATAAAATAGCAACAACGATTGCGTGGATTGTAGCTGTATTGTTTGCGTATATTACAAACAAAAAATATGTCTTCAATAGTCAACAAGCTAATTTGACTCATGCGTTGAAGGAGTTCTTTTATTTTATGGGATTTCGTATCCTATCGTATTTTATAGATCTCTTTGCGATGATAGCATTTATTGAATGGTTAGGTATAAATGATTTAATTACAAAAGTTATTGCAAATATTATTGTTGTTGTCTTTAATTATTTTGCAAGTAAGTATGTTATTTTTAGAAAGAAGACCGATGTAGAAAATGGTCAAAATGCTTAAAAAACAAATGGCTTGGCTTTATGCCGGCTATTGTTTTTTATACATATATTTTTGTAATAAATTATTAACAAAGAATGTTATGGAGGAGTATAATGCAAGCACTGTTAGATTTGTTTAAGAAAAAGAAGGTTTTATATACATTTGCTTTCTTACTTCCTTTTTCTATTTATGGTGTAGTTTTCATGTTACTTGGTGTGGCGCCATTTGGATCAAAATCAATCCTTGTAACGGATTTACATACACAATATGTACAATTTTACACGTACTTATATGATGTTTTCAAAGATGGAAAAAGCATATTTTATAGTTGGGAAGGTGGAATGGGCCTTAATTTTATTGGTGTATTTGCCTATTATTTAGCAAGTCCATTTTCCATTTTAATTCTCTTTTTTGATCGTGCACATATTCCGGAAGCGATTATGTTAATGACGTTATTAAAAGTTGGACTAGCTGGTGTAACAATGACGTATTATTTAAGTCATATGATGAAGCGCCGAGAAATCACAATTACACTATTTTCAACTTTTTACGCATTAATGTCATTTGTAACTGTGTATTCATTCTGTGTAATGTGGTTAGACGGGATTTATTTACTACCTCTCATTTTGTTAGGGGTTGAAAAACTTTTAACACAGAAGAAATATGGATTATTTACGTTTAGCTTAGCACTTACATTTATTACAAACTTTTATATCTCTGTTATGGTAGGGATATTTACGTTTATCTATTTTGTAGCACGTTTTTGTGTGCTGTACGATGTTCGAAATATAAAGTTATTCATACAAAGATTTGTTTGGTTCTGTATGGGAACAGGTTTAGCAGCAGGGATGTCTGCTTTTATTACCTTACCAACATATATGGACTTAAAGAGTAACTTTGTGGAACGTGCAAAGCTACCATTTTCTACAGCATTTAATTTTGATCTTGTAGAATTCTATACACGATTCTTTAACGGAGTAGTCGATACAACAGTAAATGGTATGCCAAATGTTTACGCTGGTGTTTTAACACTATTATTGCTTCCATTATTCTTTATAACAAAGAAAATTGCTTTAAAAGAAAAGATTGTATATGGAGCAGTTTTACTATTTTTGGTTCTATCGTTTGAAATTCCATTTTTAAATATAGCTTGGCACGGTTTTGAACCACCAACGAACTTCCCATATCGTTATTCATTCACTTTCTCTTTCATGCTCATTTTGGTTGCAGTTCGAACATTTATGGTGTTTGAAGAGGAGTTAATACCGGCTTTAAAAAAGGTTGTTCTTTTTAACCTAGTTATGCTGTTATTACTTGGGAATTTAGCTCCAAGCTATATACAATCGAATAAAATTATTACAAATGTGTTCTTTATTGTTGTATATGCATTATTGTTAATTGCAAAAGTACGCTTGAAAAAAAATAAAGCAATGATCTCATTTGCTTTAGTAGCCGTGGTATCACTTGATGTTGCACTTAATACAGTCTATATGGTTAAGTTAATGGGGTATGAGTACGGTTATATTAATCGTCAAGAGTATGCTTCACCATATCCAAGATATGAAGAAACAATTCAAAAAGTCGCTGAAAAGGATAAAGGACTTTATCGCATGGAAACGACGCGAGGCGTTACATGGAATGACGCATTGCGTTTTGGGTATAAAGGTGTGACGCATTTTAACTCCGTAGCAAACGGCCATTTAAACTTATATATGCAGGAGTTAGGTTATGGTTATTTAGAGGCTCTAATTTTACAAAATGGTAAAGGCATTATTTCTACAGATGCATTGCTCGGAATGAAATATATGATTTCAGATGAACCACTTAACAAGTATGGATGGTCCGAAATTGATCGTGTAGGTAAGAACTATGTATATGAGAATAAAAATGCTCTTCCATTTGGGTACATGGTAAATAAAGAGGAATTTGATATAAAAGGAAAAGATAAGTTAAAGGTTCAAAAAATTAACTATGTAAATTCCTTTGAAGAACAAAATAAATTTATTGGCAAATTAAATGGGCAAGATATTAGCTACTATAAACCACTTGAACCAAGTTCTGTAGAATATAATAACTTGGAGGTTGTAGAGAAGGAAAAAACGAAGCAAGAATTAGCTGCTGAAAAGAAAAAAATAGCTCAGACGAAACAAAAGCCAGTTGAATTGATAAAACAACAAGATGGTAAAACAGCTAGCATTAAATATGTATTTGATGTCAAAGGTAAACAACAGTTGTATACGAAATTACGTGTAGAGCCAACTGATGTTACAAAAGTATATGTAAATGGAAAATCTCTTGGTAAGAAATTTACAGAGTATCCGCGTTATTATTGGAATAACGGTATCCTTGATTTGGGATATTTTGAAAATGAAAAAGTAGAAGTTGAAGTAAAAGTAAACCATCAGTCTATTGAGCTAGAACAACAATTATTCTATGGGCTTGATGTAGATGCATTGGATCAGCGAGTGAATGAATTAAAACAGCAGCCATTTGACGTAACAAACTACACAAGTCGTACTGTATCTGGAAAAATTGATGTGAAAGAAGATGATTATTTATTCTTATCGATTCCATACGATAAGGGCTGGAAGGCGACTGTAGATGGAAAAGAGACGAAATTACTGAAATTAAATGATGCGTTCCTTGGATTAGATTTAGAAAAAGGACCACATACAGTTGAATTAAAATATACTTCTCCAGGGTTTGTAATAGGAGCAATCGTTTCTTCTATTAGTTTAATTGTTACATTGTTACTTGGTTTCGTGTTATCAAGAAAACAGAAAAAATTATAATATAAAAAGAAAGAGGACTACTGAAATATCAGTAGTCCTCTTTCTTTTTCAATATACATCCAGCTGTGAGAAAGAAATATATCATAAAGATTCCATTCTCTAAGATATTATAAAAAGCACTTCCGACGATAGCGCCGACGCATAAATATAAGAGGAGGGGACCAAATGGTGCTTCTTTTCTATATTCCCAAAAAAGCCTTAAAAAACCAAATGCAAATATAGCGCATAGGATGACTCCAATGAGGCCCGTTTCAGCAAGGATCTGAATGTACTGGTTATCCGAATAAAAATTCCATGTAATATTGTACTGCTTATAAATTGGTGAAGAATGTGTTTGAGTAGCTGCATCACCAAATGTACCGAAACCATATCCTGTAATCGGTTTGTCCTTGAAAATTTCTACTGCTTTTTTCACATAATAGATTCGTCCATCTTGCTTACTTAGTTCAACAGTTTCTTCGGATAAAGCTTCTGAAAAACGTTTAGCTCCGAGAGCATCTCCTTCTAAATAATTCGTCACAGAAGAGATACCTGCAGCACACAAGGATGATATTAGCAGTACGGAAAGTAGTGATTTCCAATACGGTATACGTCTATAAACGATGATATAAAGAACTACAAATATCATCACTGTTAAAAAAGCGCCACGTGAATATGTTAATAATAACGTCGTTGCGATAAGCGTGAGTCCTATATAGACGATATATTTCATTTTGGTTGAAGCATCTCGCAATAAATAGAGTGATATGAGAAATGCTAATATTAAATAAAGTGCTAATTCATTTGGACCGCCGGCCATCCCGTATATACGTATTTTATTTGTAGGGGCTAATACGAGTTCTTTCCATGCCTCTGGAAGCAACATACTTCGTAGAGAGAGTTTTTCAATTAAACCTTGTATTGAAATGATAATGGAAGCGATGAAAGTTATTTTTGCAAAAAATAACAAATCATCATGATGGAAAGAAAGCCGCGATACAATATAGAATACAAAGTAAAATAGTAACAGGGTATGTAGCTGCATTACAATCGCTGTAAGGGAAACGCCATTTACTATTCCTAAAATAGATCCGAATAAACAAAATACAAAATATGCAATTTCAAAGTAATGAAATGAAAATAGCTTTGAAATATTATGTCGGTATTGTAAAAACAATTTACATAACAAAGAGAGAATAATGAGAGAACCGATCAATTTGAATCCAGCGTTATAGGCTGTAAGAAAAGGACGCATCGGAATGAATAATAGTAAATAAGCAATACCGAGCTTTTCATCTCGGAAAGCAGAGACTGCTAATAAAGCTGAAATGAATAGCCCGGTATAAGGTGATGGGAATAACAACCCTAATGTAACAAAGAAAATGCTGAGCAGTATATAATGAAATCGAGTAAGGTGTATCATATATAGTCTCCTTTAACATGATGATGGTATGCGATAAATATTGTTTACTTCTGTTAGCATTTTAGAGAAAGTGAAGTTTTGTAAATAATATTCGCGTCCGCATTCTGCCAAGGAATGGTATAGTTTTTCATCTTGTAATAATCTTGCTAGTGCAGTTGCTAATTGTTCTTCATCTCCATATGGTATAGAGATACCCGATTGATTTGGAACAATAACTTCAGGTAACCCACCAATATTTGTCGCAATCACGGGTTTTTTCATGGCAATTGCCTCAATTGCAACGTAGGATAATCCTTCATTTTTTGACGGAATCACGATTATATCATGTGCTTCGTATTCTTTTATAATGTTATCTTGAAAACCTAATAAAGAAACGGAATCATCTAATTGTAACGTCGTGATTAAGTTTTCTAATTGACTTTTTAGTGGCCCGTCTCCAATAATATTACATTGCCATTGTAAAGACGGATATTGTGTTTTTAACTTGTGTAAGCTTCTTATAAAAAAAGGTTGCCCCTTTTCCTCGCTTAACCTTCCAATTACAGCGATTTTCATCGGTTTATGAAGAGCGGGTAATGCATTTGAATAAGGGTCTTCTAAACCATTGTAAATCATTTTTAATTTATCCTTTTGAACCCCTTTTTCAAGAAGCTGTTGTTTCATAAACTGTGAAATACAAATAATCGTGTCATTGTAACGAGTAAAAAAAGCATTGCACCATCTTAAAGGACGTGCCATTGGAACATCCACATGATATGTCCAGATGACACGTATGGATGCTCCTAATAGTTTTGCTAAAATTGCAATATAGTTCTCACGTAAAAATTGTGCGTGAACTATATCTACTTGTTCTTTTGCGATTATTTTTTTTAGTTTTCTTGCAGCTTGTATATCAAAAGGATGGTGCATTTCTATACGATATATGGGTATGTTTAATTTCTCAAACTTATGTAAGAAAGGGCCAGGAGTAGAATATACAAGAACACAACGTTTTGGATCAATAGATTGAATTAAATCGAGGACATATTTTTCCGACCCACCATCCCCGACATAATTCAAAAGGTACATAATTTTATTCATTTATATCCTTCCTTTTACCTAAAAATAGCGATAGCAATTGTTGTAGCTCCTTTACTCTTAACATGTAAGTAATAAGTAAGTAAATGATAGCACCGACTGTTATTGCTAATAAGATAAGTAATTTTGTATCATGTGAGAAATGAAGCAGTAGTTTGGAAGCATACAAACTTACAAAAGATGCAACGGTACATTTCAATAAAAAGCGAGTGTAGTGCAAATTTATCTGTTCTTTCTCTTTCATATACTTTTGCAACATCCATAATAACAGAAATACTGTACTTACTGATGCAATAGAGGTTGAAAGTGCAGCACCTGCTAAACCAATATAATGAACGAGTACGATACATAATATAACATTTACAACCATAGAAACGATAGATACGTACATAATATAACGATTCAGTTTTAGTGAAAACAATAAGCGATCAAGTAAATCTTTTAAAGGTTGCATAAGAGCAGCGACTGCATAAAATTGTAGTGCGGTTGCTGTTAGCTCAATAGAATCCTTTCCGAATGCACCGTAGTTATAAATCACTTTTACAATTTCTTCAGTAAAGAATGTAAAATAAACACAGACTGGGATAAATAAAAATAACAGTACTTTAATATTCGTTTCAATGAGCTGAATGAATGGTTTCCAATTCTCCTGGTTTACATATTCAACGAATTTTGGGTACATGACAGTTAAGACAGGAGCAGCAATTAATCCAAGTGGAATAAAATATAACTTTTGAGAATAATTAAGAGCTGCAATAGACCCTTCTTCCAGTCCGGAAACTAACGTTCGATCTACGAGTAAATTAATTTGAATAGACACACTTGTAATAAATGCAGGGATACTTAAGGCCATCATCCTTTTTAAAGAAGGATCTTTCCAATCAATTAAAAATTTATAATGGTATCCTTCGCGTCTAGAAGCAACGTAGACAAGTATAGTTTGTACAATATTTCCAAGTATAACACCTAATGCAAGTGCATAAATTCCAATCCATTGTACGAGCAAAACAAAGATAAGTAGTGTAATCCCATTTAACACAATCCATTGTATACTTGTAATTCGAAATTTATGTAAACTGTTTAAATAAGCATTGAAGATATCAATAAAAAATGTACAAAATACAGTTGGAAAAATAATTTGCAGCAAATAGGCTGACAATACTGCTGTTTGCTCGGGTAAACCATGTGCAAACATTTTAATAAAAAAATGTGGTTGCAGTTCAATGAGCAAAAGCGGAATAAAGAAAATGAGTAAAATAATATTTAAAAAGTTATTCATAAATCGATATGCTTTAAGAGGATCTTTGCCTTTTAGTTCCATGAAAATAGGAATGAATGAGAAGGCAAAAGCGCCTGTGATACCAGTGAATACAATTGTTGGTATATTTAAAGCAACCACATATGCATCTACAGCATAGTTTGTACCGAAATAAGCTCCAAGTGTAACTTCTTTTGCAAATCCAAGTAGTTTGCCTAAAGCTGTCCCAAGTGTGAAAAATAATGTTACGATGAGAAATCTTTTTGCCTTGTCTTGCGAGGCTGTTCCTACCATTTATAATCAATTCCTTATGCAATTTTAATTCTTTTCAAGCATAATTTATTTATATGTAAAAATCAAATTTATATCAGTGCAATCAAGGATGTTTCTAAAAGAAAAGGATATCATCGATTTCGATGATATCCTTTTTGTGTCTTATTTTCTAAATTTATGATTTACTTCAAATGGTTTAAGGGTCAACGTATTCTATTTTGGAGAGAAACTAGAATTGCGTTGATATACAGAGTTATGAACCGCATAGTATATACGAGGTGCAATGATAGCACTGATGATTGTAAAGATGATATCTTTAACAGCAAACCACATCATAATCGTCCAAGCCGCTTTGTAACTCATATTTCCGCCCATCCAGAGGTTTACAGCCGCATACATATAAGTTGTACCAATGATATAAGTTAAGATAATCCCAGTGGCAGATGCGATTGCAAATGTCCCAAGTTGTGGTTTTTCTCTTTGTTCTACTAGTTTTCCTGTTACATAAGCAACAATAATAAATGCGATAATAAAACCACCGGTAGGATCTAACAGTGCGCCAAATCCAGCTTGGAATTTAGCGAAAATTGGTGCTCCTGCAACCCCAATAAGCATATAAACAGTCATAGATAAGGCCCCAAGTCTGCTTCCGAGAAGAAGACCCGCTAAAATTGCGAAGAATGGTTGCATCGAAAGGGGAACACCAGCCACTTGTAAAAAGGGTGCCCATGATACGATATTCGCACCAATTGCCATAAGCGCAACAAACATAGCTGCTAGTGATAAATCCAAAACGCGTAATTGCTTCATAATGTTAACCTCCCGCTGATGTTTAGTTAACATTATCGTAGCTAATTCGTTTATTTATTGTCAATCAAAATGTTTTGATAAGTAGGCTTCAATGAATCCCTTAGTAATGTGTATGGAATACGAAATTGCGGGATTCCACTTGAATAAGGTGCGATTTCATATAAAGAGAAGTAAATGACAAGGTTATCTGGTTCTAAAAAGTAGTTGAATTTCTTTGTACTCATCACTTTGTCAGCAGCATCTGGAAAATAAATACTTTCATTTTGTTTAATTTGTCTAACGATTTCTGTACGAATAATATCTTTATAGTTACTGTCTTTTTGAAATAAATCAGCTAGACTGAGTATCTTCTTTTCTTTTAAATCAAACGTATTTGCTTTCCACGTATATAAACCATGTGCACCGCCTGTATATTGGTAATAGTTTATGTATAAGCTTAATAAAGGAGAATTTTGCAATGTCACTTTATAATCGACATTTACAACATATGGATGAAAAGGTGCATTGGATTCCTGAGCCTCTTTATAATATTTTTTTGCTTCTTTTGCTAATGTTGTTTTAACGCGATCTGTTGTTGTTTTGTAGTATGTATTCAATTTGCTCTGAAATTTTTCATCGTAAAAGTTACTAAAATAAGGTCTGCTAATTTGATACTCTAAATAAGGCTTCTTACCTTTTTGCGTGACAGTCTTTATATCGATTGTCAAGTTAGAAGGCTGGGCCGCTTTCGTACAATTTGGTACAATAATGAGCAAGGAGACTAAGAGTAATAGAATACAGAATTTGTTTTTCATGTAGATGGAACCTCCTTAGATGAATATTATGGATAGTTTGAAAATAAATGGGAAAAATTATACATTTTTAAACAAGGAAAAGGGAGAAATAGTATGTCGAAAACATTAATGGATGCACTTGGGATTGAGCTGTTAGAAATGACAGAAGAGAAAGTGGTAGCAACTATGCCAGTAGATGGACGCACACATCAACCGTTGGGCTTTTTGCACGGTGGTGCATCAGTTGCATTAGCAGAAACTGTAGCGAGCGTAGGAGCGTATAATTTAATTGATCAAGAAAAGTGTATTTGTTTTGGACTTGAAATTAATGCGAATCATATTCGCTCGAAACGCGATGGAATCGTAACAGCAATTGGTACGCCGATCCATAAAGGAGAAACAACAATGGTTTGGGATGTACGAATTATTGATGAAAATGATGACCTGCTTTGTATTTCAAGATGTACAGTTGCTATTAAAGAAAAAAGATAGCGAATAGACGAATTGATCGTCATACAATTAGAAGCGTCCCCTATTAAAAGAGAACGCTTCTAAATTAAAATGAGGGGAACTTCTTTAGGGTGGTGTATGAAGTAAGAAGGCTGTCCTTCCTGCTTCATACATCACTATGGGATGGTTCCTTTTTATTTTTTGATTTTGGGAATTAAGTCTCCTTCTAGGAATAAGTCAGACACGTGTAGCCTAAAATTAACCTGATCAAAATTTTCCTTGGATAACCCATTTTCTTGTTCTCCGGTTTTAAAGTTCCAAACATTCTTTGGAGTAAAGGAGCCAGTTGTATTTAAGAAAATATAATCTCCTTTGGCAAAGGAACCATCTCGAAATGGAACGTAGTGATTGTCAGTATTTTGGTCAAATAAAGGCTTGCCTAAAAAATAGCGATCATTTTGTGATATACCCAATAAATATAATAATGTTGGTGAAATATCTAAGTGACCACTGGCTTGTTCATCAACTAGACCTTGTTGTTCTGTTAGTGCGCTACTATGGATGAGGAAAGGTACTTTATCAAATTGACGATCGAATTGTTGGTTTAATCCAATTTTATTTAATTCTTCTAGTGGCAATCCAGCGTCATGATCACCATAAATTACGAATATAGAAGAATCATATATTCCTTTCGCTTTTAACCCTTCAATAAAAACCCCAAGTGCTTTATCTAAATAATGAACAGAGTGAAGATAATTCCCCATTAAAGAACCTTCTAAATCTCCAAGTTCTAATTCACGATGGTGCGGCGGTAAGTCATATGGATGATGATTTGATAGCGTAATTAACATGCTTAAAAATGGTTGTTCTAATGTTGGTAACGCATCTTTCATCTGGTTTAGGAAATCTACATCTGATATTCCCCATCCAATATTCTCAGCAGGCTTAAAGTCTTTAGAAAACATAGATTGTTCGAACCCTAAGCTACGATGCATGAACGATCTGTTCCAAAAATTACCGTCATAACCGTGCGCTGAAAGTGTTGAATATCCATGCTCACTTAAAATAAAAGGTAAACCTTCAAATGTATTATCTGCGAAGTTAAAATAAATACTTCCATTAAAGCGAGATGGATGCATAGAGACTAAAGTTGTAAATTCCCCATCAGAGGTTCTTCCCTGATCTGTTTGATCAAAGAAATTTGGATAGTATATGCTTTCTTTTTTCAAACGATTTAAGTTTGGAGTAATCTCCTGCCCTGCAATACTTAAATCGACAACGAAGTTTTGGAGAGATTCAGCTTGAAATAGAATGACGTTTTGTCCTTTTGCTTTTCCGAAATGCTCTCCCTGTATAACCTGCTCATTCTCAGTATGGAACCATTGTTTTAGCTCATTTATTTTTTTGTCTGAAATATCCTCTTTTAAGACCATGTTATTAACGTACTTATAAATATCAAATATATGATAGTTTATAATTCCTAGATGGTCTGCCACCCACATATTTGAAAAACGTGCATCTGCAATTCCAGCCGTCACAACATATTTATACTTTTCGCGGAGTGGAATGCAAAAGAGAAGTACAATCATTAAAAACACAACAAGGTGACGGACAAATTGTTTCGAACGGGAGAACCAGTTATATTTGTTCATAATGATATAGACAACAATTAATACAGGTATGTCAGCGAAATAGATAATATCTTTCCATTCAAATAATGTCCAAATACTATCTGTTAAACTAGATACTTGTCCAAATTGCTTAATAAGGCTGATGGAAAGTAAATCTTGGAAGTATCGATAATAGATCACATTTGCAAGTAATAGGACGCTAAGCGCAATATCTATTAAGAACAAGCTAAATATCCTCCATTTATTGGAGAAAAGATGTATGATTGGCAGTACAAGTAATATTTCGAAAAACGTTAAGCGTACGACAATATCTTGTGGTTCATTGGATAGAGAGGTAAAAAAGAGAACGAGTTTCCAAAATGAAAAAACCGTAAAAATAATAAAATCTAATTTTGTTAAGGCAAATCTTTTAAAAAACGATAATAAATTAGACATAAAAAAGCCCCTTTTTCTATGCGTCTAAGTTGTAGGAAAGACCTTCTGTAAAAGCCCCTTTATGTATCCCATATTAACATACAGCAACACTCCTACCATTGATAGAAGTGTTATTTTATTGCTATATGGCATAGTAAACACTCTAAAAAATAAGAAACTGAATAGGAAAAATCCAATCCAGTTTCTTATTTAACAGTGTCAGTATTAAAACTGAATTTTCTTCTCCAAGAAGCTTTTCAATTCGCTAATTGGCATACGAACTTGCTCCATTGTGTCACGGTCACGTACTGTAACAGCTTTGTCTTCAACAGAGTCGAAGTCATATGTGATACAGAATGGTGTACCGATTTCGTCTTGGCGACGGTAACGTTTACCGATAGAACCAGTTTCATCAAAGTCTACCACGAAGTCTTTTGCTAGTTCTGCGAACACTTCTCCAGCGCCTTCAGATAGCTTTTTAGATAGCGGTAAGATCGCTGCTTTGTATGGTGCTAAAGCAGGATGGAAACGAAGAACTGTACGAGAGTCGTTTTCTAGTTGCTCTTCTTCGTATGCATCACATAAGAATGCTAATGTTACGCGGTCTGCGCCAAGAGATGGCTCGATGCAGTATGGTACGTAACGTTCATTCGTTTGTGGATCGATATAGTTAAAGTCTTCGTTAGAGTGTTCCATGTGACGTTTTAAGTCGAAGTCTGTACGAGATGCAACGCCCCAAAGTTCGCCCCAACCGAATGGGAATTTGAATTCAATATCAGTTGTTGCATTACTGTAGTGAGATAATTCTTCTTCACCGTGGTCACGAAGACGCATGCTTTCTTCGTTCATACCAAGTGATAGTAACCAGTTTTTACAAGTGTTACGCCAGAATGTGAACCATTCTAGTTCTTCACCTGGTTTACAGAAGAATTCAAGTTCCATTTGTTCGAATTCACGTGTACGGAATGTGAAGTTACCAGGCGTGATTTCGTTACGGAAACTTTTACCGATTTGACCAATACCAAATGGAAGTTTTTTACGCATAGAGCGTTGTACGTTTTTGAAGTTTACGAAAATACCTTGTGCTGTTTCAGGACGAAGGAAGATTTCGTTTGTACTAGATTCAGTAACGCCTTGGAATGTTTTAAACATTAAGTTAAACTGACGGATTTCTGTGAAGTCTTGATTGCCGCAATCTGGGCATTTTACTTCATGTTCTTTCATTAAGTCAGCCATTTGATCGAAAGTAAGACCATCAACGATCATTTCGACACCTTTTGCATCTAAAGCATCTTCAATTAATTTATCAGCACGGTGACGCGCTTTACATTTTTTACAGTCGATCATTGGATCATTAAAGTTACCAACATGACCAGAAGCTATCCAAGTTTTTGGGTTCATTAAAATTGCTGCATCTAAGCCAACGTTGTATGGAGATTCTTGAATGAACTTTTTCCACCAAGCTTTTTTCACATTATTTTTTAATTCGATACCAAGTGGACCGTAATCCCAAGTATTTGCAAGGCCACCATAAATTTCAGAACCAGGGAAAACAAAACCGCGATGTTTCGCTAAGTTTACAACTTGTTCCATTGAATACATAATAAAATCCTCCTTTTAAAAGTTAACGTATTGGCGATGACAGGGTGTACTTGTTGGATAGCAATTTCATGAGCAAGCCGCTTGCGCTTTTAGAGATATCCAGCTCCAGCGGCTAGAACAGTCGGTCATTTCGCTCCTTCCTGTGAGGCAAAAAGCGCCTCTTCGTCAGGGCCTCCAATGTCCTCCTGTTCTAAACGAGCCGCTTGCGCTTTTAAATACAAAAAAGCTCGTCTCTAGGCATTTTTGCCTAGGGACGAGCTTGTATATACCCGCGGTTCCACCCTAGTTGATGTGCGTATAAACGCACAACCACTTTATCACGTATTGCTCAAGACTGCCGTTTCCTCGCTTTTTCAGGCTTTCACTATCCCTGAATCGCTTTTTGTGCAAGTACTTATAAGTCCGTCATCGCTACTATATTTAATAATAATGACCATATTCTATCATGTTCCTTTTTAAATCACAATAGAGGAAAAAGCCTTTCTTTTTAGATGGACGAGAGTATCCGTCGATGGATAGAGGCGGAAAGTGCTTTTTTCGCCTCATGCCAAGTGAAAACAAAGGGAGGAAATGAGAGCATCACTTCTTTTGTTTTCATGGCAGGGACTTAAATCGATATATATGATAGAGTTTCGCCTGTTTTACTATTCTTTATTCGGAAACGATGCTCATAGTAGAGCGAATATGTTTAATTGCTTCACGTTTGCTTAAAGGAGCAAGTTCATTATTTTGAACGTATTCCCATACAGCATTTGGGCTTGTTTTCGCATATTCACGAAGTACCCAGCCAATTGCCTTTTGGATAAAAAATTCTTTTGAAGATTTGAGTTGTCCAATGATTGAGAAGAGAAGTTTTTCATCCATTTGCTCTTTATATTTCAGCTGAAATAAGATTGCAGAGCGTTGTAACCATATATTTTCTGAAGCAATCCATCTTGGAATATAGGTAGGAATGGCTTCTGGATGTTTCAAGAAAATGCTTCCTAGGAATGTTGGGACAATGCCATCAACGGAATCCCACCATGACTTCGTTGTAATAAGCTCCTCTAAGAATGGAATATGAGTTTCATCGAGGTGCCTTTTGTATTTTTGTAATAGATCGAGTGCGGCAGCTTGAAATTCGCGTTCGGACAAAGTCCAAAGTTCACGGATGACGAGTTGAAATTCCTCGTTGCTTGGGAGCTTATGTACTTGTATGACTTCATGTAGTAGCTTTCTTCTTTCCGGTGTTTGAATACCGAAAAACGAGAAGTGGTTTTTCATATAACGAGCCATGGGTTCTGCTTTTTCCGGATTTTGATGTGCAATAAATTGTTGCTGTAATGCTTCTACAAATGGGCGCATAAAACTGTTCTCCTTTCAGGTTTCTCTTTCATATTATATAAAGAAGTGATACGAAAGTGATATAAGAAATATGGTAAGAATAGAAAGGAGGGAGAGCAATGGAGGATCAAAGTATATTAGCAGGTTTTTTTGCTCTTAGTTTTACTTTCATTTTGATTATTGTAATTTGGGGTATCATTGCGTATGTATTAACGGCATTTTCACTTTATACAATGGCAAAAAATGATGGCGCTGAGGATGGGGTTCTTGCTTTTATTCCATTTTTAAATAGTAAAGTTTGGGGAGACTTGGCAAAGGAGAAATTACCTAGCTTTTTGAAAGAAGAGGCAGGATGGAAAATATTCGGAATATATGTTTTGTGTTTTATTTTGAACTTTGTTCCGATTTTAAATGTGCTAGCAGCAGGGGTATCGCTTGTTCTGTCGATTTATTTGATATATGCCATTTTAGAGCGATATGGAACGAACGCAGTTTTATTTACAATTATTCATGTAATAACATGTTCTATTTTTCTTCCGATTCACTTGTTTTTGATTCGAAATGAGCCGACGAAATATTAGGGTTTACTGGGGATAATCGTGTTGAGTATTGTTGGAAGATCGATATATGGGAAGAAAGAATTGGTATATTATAAAAATGAAAGGCTATCGCTGCGTGCGATAGCCTTTTATCTTTAAACGAGCCACTGTCGCTTTTTAATGAATCCAGCTCCAGTGGCAAGAATGTTCGGTGGCTTCGCTTCTTCCGCCGAGGCAAAGAGCGCCTCGGCGGAAGAAGCTCCATCCCCCTCACATTCTGAACGAGCCACTGTCGCTTTTTATGACTACATTAAGTAACGCAGATAAATGTAGATGTGAGAAATGATAAGTGACACGATCATAATTGGAAAACCGAATTTTAGGAACTCCATGTAGCTAAATCGGTGTCCTTCACGGCTTGCGATTCCTGCTACGATTACGTTAGCAGAAGCACCGATTAATGTACCGTTTCCGCCTAGACAAGCTCCGAGTGCCAATGACCACCATAGTACATCGATTTGCACATCGGAAGGTGATAGGCCAAGACCGACTGCCATATCGTTAATGAGTGGAATCATTGTTGCAACGAACGGAATGTTATCAATTGTTGCGGATGCAATACCGGATACCCATAAAATAAGGATAGATGCGTAGGAGATATCGCCACCTGTTAAACCAATTACTTTTTGTGCTAATGTTTTGATGAGTCCAATATCAATAAGTCCACCAACGAGTACGAATAGACCAGCAAAGAAGAAAATTGTAACCCACTCTACGTGAGCGAATATGTCTTCAATTTCATGCTCTTTTACACCGATTAGCATAAGTACAGTAGCACCCGTTAATGCAATTACTGCTGCATCAATGTGGAAAATAGAATGAGTCATGAACCCTAGAATTGTAAGACCAAGTACTGTCAAAGATTTTTTCATTAATACAGCATCTTTAATGTATTTCTTTTCATCTAAACTCATTAATTTTTTTATTTGTACAGGATCAGCAATTAGCTGCTTGCGATACATAAAGTAAATCATTGTAGCGGTAACAGCAATAATGATAATTACGATTGGAGCTAAGTTAAATAAGAAAGCATTAAAATCTAGATGTTTATTGGCAGAACCAATCATAATGTTTGGTGGATCACCAATTAATGTCGCGGTCCCTCCAATATTTGAAAAAATAATTTCGGAAAGTAAATATGGGACAGGATTTACTTGTAAAATACGCGTAATAGATAAAGTAACTGGAACAACAAGAAGTACAGTTGTTACGTTATCTAGAAATGCGGAGCCAAGCGCGGTAAGCAAAGAAAGAGAAATTAAGATTTTAATTGGATTTCCTTGTGCTTGTTTAGCGGCTTTAATTGCGACATATTGGAATACACCTGATTTACTCGTAATGTTTACTAAAATCATCATGCCGATCAGTAGTGTGATAGTTCCCCACTCAATATGTTTTGTAAAAGCAGTGTGCAGGTCAACGACTCCAAAGATCACCATAAGTGCAGCACCGAGAAGTGCGATAACAGCACGGTTAAGTTTTTCTGAAATAATAATGGCATATGTAATTAGAAAGACTGCGATTGCAAAGTAATATTGCCAGTTTGCAATTTCTTGCGTTGTTTCGTGCAAAAATTCCATCTCCTTTCGGGTAACTTTTCTTAGTGTGTCATAAATGTATGGAACAAACACACTTAAAGCCATTATAAAGTAGAAAAATGTCGGATGTAAATGGAAGGGTTTGCTTTGTCCTATTTTCTGTTTCGGTTAATTTTTCTTGTTTTTGAAAATATTTGCGGTTATTTGACATATACATAAGATACATCCAAATCTGAATGTATCTTATGTAATAGCATTCGAGCCTGTTCGTGTAGGAGGATAAAGTAGATAGAATGATAAGGAAGGGATTGTATGGGTGAACAACAATTTTTGTTTTTAGATTTTGAGTTCACAATGCCACAAAATAGGAAAAAACCAAAGGGTTTTTTTCCAGAGATTATTGAGGTAGGACTCGTATCGGTTGTTGATTGTATAGTGGAAAATACGTATTCATCTTATGTAAGACCAGAAGCTTTTCCAAGTTTAACAGATCGGTGTAAAAAATTTTTAGGAATTAATCAAGAAGCAGTAGACAGAGGGATTTCCTTTTTGGAACTTGTCGAGAAGCTTGTGCAATATGAAAAACGCTGTCAAACAACAATTGTAACGTGGGGCAATATGGATATGAAAGTACTGAAGCATAATTGTGAGGCTGTAGGTGTCGAGTTTCCTTTTTCAGGGCAGTGCAGAGACTTATCGCTCGAGTATAAACGTTTCTTTGGAGAGCGGAATCAAACTGGACTATGGAAAGCGATTGAAGCGTATGGGAAAGTAGGAACAGGGAAGCATCACTGTGCACTTGATGATGCGATGACGACCTATAATATTTTTAAGCTGGTTGAAAAGGACAAAGAATATTTAGTAAAACCATCTCCGCCGACTTTAGGTGAGCTTATTGATTTTTCAAAGGTGTTAAAGAAAGTGAGTACACAATAGCGACCAAATTACAAACTGTGTAATTTGGTCGCTTTGTTTTTTATAGCTTGTAATCTTGTTTTAATTGCTTTAGTACCTGCAAACTACGCTTTGCAAAAGGAGAGTCGTCTTCTTGAAATGCATTCACTTGTGAGTCTAATGCTATTTTCAGAGATTCTTTATAATCCGGGATATTCCCTTCATATTTTTTTACCATTGGTTGCGGAATATTTGTTTGTTCGCGAAAAGCTAAAGCACGTCTTTCATGGAAAAATGGTACATCAGCTTGCTTTACATTATGTAAATCACCTTGCGTAGGATGTTTTAAAACAGCTAATACTCTCACAACGTAGCTTCCAGGACGGCTGTTTGTAATTTCACCGATATATTTTCCTGTTTTATAGATGCCAGTAACGATATCACCAATTTGGAATGTTTCGCTCATATTTTTCACCTCAATTTTATAGTAAGGAAAGAGTGGGATGGAGTCAAAGAAATCATCTGCCAGAGAATGATTTTGAGAAGTTAGGTGCGCGTGTGATTAGAGAGATGTTATAATTTGAAAAGATGTAACAGAAAATTCTGATGAATCAAAAGGATGAAAGTGTACATCGTTTGCTTCGATGAATTCACAGATATAGATGTATTTTTGCTCAGGGATTTACTGAATAGAGTAAGAGTGTAGAAAAAACAAAGGAGTGTGATCTTTATGATGCCTTTATATTTTCCAGAAGATAAAACAGAATATATTATTCCAGGGATTGTTTGTGTTTTATTTATAGTCGGTGCAATTGCAACTTGGCGTATGTTTATTCGTGTATCGAAGAGAGAGGCAGAACGTTTGCAGAAAGTAGAACAAAAGTTGTTAGCGGAAAAGAAACACTAATTCGCTTTTGTATGTTTCCCTCTATGCTCGGACAATCTAAGGGCAGAATGTATTTTGGAGGGAATTGTGATGAAAAAGCAGCTTTTATTTGGGTTTTGTTTGCTGTTTCTTATGACAGGTTGTGATAAAGGGAAACCGAAAGAAATAGATGTAAAGTTATATAATGCTTCTGGTGATAAAGTTGGAACCGCAAAGGTGGTTCAAAAAACAAATGGCGTGAAAATATCCATTAAGGCAGAGGGATTTACGCCAGGAGCACATGGATTACATATTCATGACATTGGGGAATGTAAAGCACCTCTTTTTATATCAGCGGGTGATCATTTTAATCTAGATAAGAAAAAGAAACATGGACTTATGAATCCAAAGGGAGCAGAGAATGGCGATTTGCCGAATGTAATTGCTGATGATAAAGGTGCGATTAAGGCGGATATTGAAGCACCTAATATATCGCTTGAAGAAGGGAAAACGACACTTCATCGAAAAGATGGGGCAACGATTATTATTACTGAAAACGCTGATGATGGTATGACGCAACCTGCTGGAAATTCAGGGAACCGAATTGCTTGTGGGGTTATTGTAGAAAAAGCATCAGCCGCTAAGAAAAAGTAGAAGCTACCTTTTGAAAGGATAGCTTCTTTCAGTTAACTATGAAAATGTATACTGGAGTCTGTGCAGTATCTCTTCAAGTTGTCTTCTTGGACAACCGATGTTAATACGAATATATTGCTCTCCGCCGGTTCCGTATTTTTCACCTGGTTCAACGATGATCTTCCCTTTTTCTTCAAGTTGTTTTGTTCTTTCTTTTTCAGACAAATCAAGGCGAGAACAGTCAACCCATAGTAAAAAAGTACCTTCTGATTGAATGACAGAAAGTATAGGAATATGCTGCTTGATAAATTCACGAGCGAACCGGGCATTTTCTTCTATATATAAACGGATGTCTGCTAACCATTCGTTACATTCTGTATAGGCACTTTGCATTGCTACATAAGCCAATGTATTTAACCCATGAAAACCTTGACGGTGTTGTACAGATGTAAAGGCATCGCGAAGTTTTTTATTAGGAATAATAATAATAGATGCCTGCAGTCCTGCAATGTTGAACGTTTTGCTTGGTGCCATGCAAGTGATTGTGCGTGCCGCTAATGATTCAGATAAGGAAGCAAATGGTGTATGGGTATGATTTGAGAAAATAATGTCTGCATGGATTTCATCCGTGACAACGATTACATTATATTGTTCACATAATGCTCCAAGTTTTGTAAGTTCTTCCTTTGTCCAAACGCGACCGACAGGGTTGTGTGGACTACAAAGGAGCATAAGTTTCACACCCTGTTGGAATTGTGATTCCAAATGTTCAAAATCCATTGTGTATACGCCGTCCTGCAAGAGTAATGGATTTTCGCATACAAGACGGTTATTTTTTGTGACCATATCAAAGAATGGAGGATAAATCGGTGGTTGCACCAGTACGGCATCATTTTCGGTTGTGAAAGCTTGTACACTAGTGCTGAGAGCAGGGACGATTCCTGAACTAAATACAATCCATTCTTTTTTTATATCCCAATTGTATTGACTTTTTGTCCACTGACAAATCGTATCTGTGATTTCTTCTGGTGGCATTGTATAACCGAAAATAGGATGTTCAAGGCGTTTTTTCATTGCAGATTGAATTGGCTTTGGAATAGGAAAATCCATATCTGCAATCCATGCATGTAACAGTTCTTCATTCTTATATGTATCCCACTTTACGCTATGAGTTCCCCGGCGATTTACAGTTTTATGAAATTGCTGCATATTATTTGCCTCCCTTTACTTGAATCGATGATTTTGTGAAAGTTCCTCACTTCTTCTAGCATAGCTGATATGATACGATAAAGAAAAGAGTGAAAAATAGGAAAAGGCGGGAAGTAGATGGGCGCATATGAAAAGATGGTGGAAATGGTGAAGAATTGGGATCCTTTTCAAATGGGACCGGAATTTTATGAAACAGAAGCAAGTGATGTCGTGTACGTGGTAAGTGCGTTTGACGATCCGAAGTATATTGCGAAAAAAATCCAGCATATTTATTTCATGTCTTTTGAAGAAGTACCATCTATTGAGAAATGTGAGAAATTAGCAGAGGAATTACTCATATTAAAAGAAGGTGGAAGTTGTTCATTATAGGCTGTCGGGTGTTCCGACAGCCTTTGCTTTTGTAGTAATTTTGATGTTGTATATCGTGAAATGATTGATATAGTAGCTGAAGCCGCCGATATATGGATGTTACTGTGCTGAAAATGCCACGATTTCTTCGTATACATGCTGTGGCTTCTCTTCTGGCAATAAGTGTCCAGCATTTTCGTATGAAATAAATGTAGAGTTTGGTAAGTCTTCGTGTAACCGTTGCCCAACATGAACGGGAACAACACGGTCTTTTTCACCCCAAATAAGCAAGGTAGGCGTTTCAATTTTACGTAATTCAGCTGAAGATAAATCACCTTCTCGGTCCCGAATCATTCGAGTTAAAGCCGGGAAAATACGGTTATCATAAAAGGGAGCTGAGTAGCCTTCCATCATTTCATCATCAATTAAAGAGTGATCATAAACGACATTCATTAAATTATGAACAATGCCTCTTCGTATAATCCAATTTTTTACGTATAAATGGAAGAACGGTAAATAGGAAGTATAGATGAGCGGGAACTTTGCCCTTGTTAAGTAGCTTGAGCTACATAGTAAGATTGTTTTTGTAATTAAATCAGGGCGTATACGATTGACATAGAGTGAGATTTGTCCGCCCATTGAATGCCCAACTAGCACAATATTTTGCAATGCTAAATGTTCCACTAAATCGATAATTATAGTTGCTAGATTATGATAGGAATATGTAAAGTGATTTGACTTATCACTTTTTCCAAATGGTGGTAAATCAAGAGCGACAACAGTTCCTTCTTTTGTAAGCAGTGGGATGAGTCGTCGGTAACTAAATGAGGACGATAAAAAACCGTGAACGAGTACGAAAGTTGGCCTATCCTCTTTACTTTGGTATTCATATAACTCGTAATGAACGGTAGTGCCGCGAGTGGAAAAAGTGAAGTAAGGATGTTTTGTCTCATGGTTCATTTTTTTTCACTCCATTGATTTTTTTCATATTATTTCCTAGTAGAAAAAAGTTTATGTTAGTAAAAAAAGGCAAGATGGAGGGCCATCTTGCCTTTTTTATCCACGTACAATATTTGGAGGTGTCTTTCCTTGTAACCCAGCAACTAGATTTTCGGCAGCTGTCATTGCCATTTTGTGTCTCGTTTTTAATGTCGCAGATCCGATGTGCGGCAGCGTAACGACGTTTGTTAACGATAATAACGGATTATCTTTTTCCACTGGTTCTTGTGTGAATGTATCAATGCCAGCTGCAAAGATTTTCTTTTGTTTCAGTGCATCAATTAATGCATTTTCATCGACTGTTTTCCCGCGGGAAGCATTAATGAAAATAGCTGTTTCTTTCATTAATGAAAATTCCTTCTCGCCGATAAGATGGTATGTTTCCTCTGTTAAAGGGGTTAGAAGAACAATGAAATCTGATTGCGCTAGTAATGTGTTTAAATCACAGTACGTCGCTTCGAATTTTTGTTCAGCGTCTTCTTTACGGCGACGATTATAGTAAAGAACATTCATATCAAACCCGAATTTGGCACGTTTAGCAACAGCCTCTCCAATTCGGCCCATGCCAATAATTCCAATTGTACTATGATGTACATCCATTCCGAAATGCTCCTTTGTAATTTCGGAATTCCAATTACCATCTTTCACATAAGAATCAAGCTCGCATACGCGGCGTCCCGCTGATAACATAAGAGCGAAAACAAGATCGGCTACTGTATCATCTAATACATATGGGGTATTCGTACCAATCACATTTTTGCCCCGCATCGCTTCTAAATCGAAATTATCATAGCCAACAGAAATATTGCTCACAACTTTTAGTTGGGGAGCTGCTTGAAATAATTCCTCATCAATTTTTGCACCAAAGTTAAGTAAACCATGCTTATCTTTTACTTTTTCTAATAGAACTTCACGAGGTATCTTCTCATTACTATCCCATTTTTCATATTCACAATGCTCAGAGATATATGTTTCTACAGACTTTGGAACGCGTTCAGCAATATATACTTTTGGTTTCACGGTTTCAGCCCCTTTTTCTTTTTCCCCGCTTTAACGAGCCGTAAAATCCACACCTAAATAGTTAGAGAGAAGTGAGGAAGAAAGGTGAAGACAGGCTATCCGTTAAAGCACAATTGGTGATGGTTAATAATCAGCGATAGATGAAGAAAATTTCTACTGATTAAAGTTTCACTCTATTTTTACATAATTCTCTAAAAAAATCTTCTTTTCAAATATAAAAGGAAGGAGGAAGGAATATGATGACTGAAAAAATTAGAATTATTAGCTTGTCTTGAAAAACAGTCGTTTATCCGTAGAAACTTTAGCGGAAATGTTAAATGTAGAAATAGAAGGAGTAAAAGAAATGGTGGAGAAGTTAGAGAGAGTAAAATTATTGTTCACTATGTTACACATATAGATTGGAAAAAAGTAAAAGGACATAGAGGTTTGTAGAAAATAAAAAAAGGACAAAACAGAATATGTTTTGTCCATAAAAGGGGGGGAATACTAGAAAGCCATGTGTTAGTATTCTATCCCAATATTTGAAAATTATACTTACTTGAGGAAAGTTTTTCATGAATTTTGAATGAAACGAGAGCTAGTGGTATAATTTACTAATATAAAGTGAAACTTTTCTCAGCGAGGGAGATTTATCTTTTTACTGAGAATGAGCTTTCACTAATCGGATATTTATGAATAGTTGCATCTGCTAATCTTTTTGGTTTTCTCGGTGGATGTCTTGCTACCTGCAAATAGCAGGGAAAATGGTAAGCGTATAGGAGTGTTTCATATGTCAGAACAATACACAACAGGAGTGGTTGTGAAAGGGAAAGTGACTGGAATTCAAGATTACGGTGCGTTTGTAGCATTGGACGCCGAAACGCAAGGACTTGTACATATATCTGAAATTACAAATGGATATGTAAAGGATATTCATGACTTTTTAAAGGTCGGAGATATGGTAGAAGTAAAAGTACTTTCAATTGATGAAGAACACAAAAAAATGAGTTTATCGTTAAAAGCAGCAAAGCGAAAGCAAGGAAGAATTATCGTACCCAAACCATCTGATAAAGGGTTCAATACGCTTCGCGAAAAGTTAACAGAGTGGATTGAAGAATCACAGTTAACAAAATAAAAGAGGATCGCTAAATCAGCAATCCTCTTTTATTTTGTTATGATATATATTAGCAAATATGATTGCATGCAATCATATTCGTATGTCGGATGGGAAGTGCGGAGCCATGTTTTATTATCGAACTTCGCGTGTTTCTGGGTGTGTTCCAAGGTTTTCGGATGGTTTAAACAATAAACCAAGGTTAATAAGCCCAGAAATACCAACAATACCGTAAATGATTCGTGCAAGTGCGGAACCTTGTCCACCGAAGATAGCTGCTACTAAATCAAATTGAAAGAATCCAATAAGTCCCCAGTTGACGGCACCGATGATAGTGAATACTAATGCAATACGTTGTAAAGTACTCATCTTGAATAGTCCTCCTTAAATTTGAAGCATAAGCAAGCCTTTAGTATTCGCGAGTAATAAGAATCCACCTATATGAAATTGGTGGGTATAAAGCGAAATCCGAAAATGGGAGTACGCATTATACAACTTAACTCTCTTATAGAATGACTCTCCTTTGTTGTTTTTATACATAAAAAATTTTCATTATAGGATGTGTATACATCCATACTAAGAAATACGAATTTTTATGCGAAAAATGAACTTTTTTTTAAAAATAAATATTGGTTACGTTTACAATTCTTCAATTGCTTGATTTACAACTTCAGTTTCGCTAAAGTGAATACAGAAGTACATATACATAATTGGAGGGAAAAAGATGAGCACACATGTAACGTTCGATTATTCTAAAGCGTTATCGTTCATCAGTGAACGTGAACTAACTTATTTACGTGATGCAGTAAAAGTATCGCACCATGCAATCCATGAACAAACTGGAGCTGGGAACGATTTCCTTGGGTGGGTAGAGCTTCCACTTCAATACGACAAAGAAGAATTTGCTCGCATTCAAAAATGTGCTGAGAAAATTAAAAGTGACTCTGACATTTTACTTGTTGTAGGTATTGGTGGTTCTTACTTAGGAGCACGCGCAGCAATTGAAATGTTAAATCATTCTTTCTACAATACACTTTCTAAAGAACAACGCAAAACTCCACAAGTGCTATTTGTTGGGCAAAACATTAGCTCCACTTACATGAAAGATTTAATGGATGTATTAGAAGGTAAAGATTTCTCCATTAACGTTATTTCTAAATCAGGTACAACAACAGAACCTGCAATTGCATTCCGCATTTTCCGTAAATTATTAGAAGAGAAATATGGAAAAGAAGAAGCACGTAAACGTATTTATGCAACAACTGATAAAGCGCGTGGTGCTTTAAAAACATTAGCTGATGAAGAAGGATACGAAACATTTGTAATTCCAGATGATGTTGGCGGTCGTTTCTCTGTATTAACACCAGTTGGTTTATTACCAATTGCAGTGAGTGGTTTAAATATTGAAGAGATGATGCAAGGTGCAGCTGCTGGGCACGATGACTTTGCGAAATCTGAGCTGGAAGAAAATCCTGCTTACCAATATGCAGTTGTGCGTAATGCTTTATATAACAAAGGTAAAACAATTGAAATGCTTGTTAACTACGAGCCGGCGCTTCAATACTTTGCTGAGTGGTGGAAACAGTTATTTGGTGAAAGTGAAGGGAAAGATCAAAAAGGTATTTTCCCATCTTCAGCAAACTTCTCAACTGACTTACATTCATTAGGTCAATACATTCAAGAAGGACGTCGCGATCTATTTGAAACAGTTCTGAAAGTAGGGAAAGCTACACATGAACTAAAAATCGAATTAGACGAGAACGATTTAGATGGTTTAAACTACCTTGCTGGTGAAACAGTAGACTTCGTAAACACAAAAGCATACGAAGGTACATTACTTGCACATAGCGATGGCGGTGTACCAAACTTAATCGTAAACATTCCAGAATTAAATGAGTACACATTCGGTTACCTTGTATACTTCTTTGAAAAAGCGTGTGCGATGAGCGGCTACTTATTAGGCGTAAATCCATTTGATCAACCAGGTGTAGAAGCATACAAGAAAAACATGTTTGCTCTTCTTGGAAAACCAGGATTCGAAGAACTAAAAGCAGAATTAGAAGAGCGTTTGAAATAGGGAAAGCGAAGCCGCCGACCACTCTAGCCATTGTAGCTGGATAAAAAAGCGAAAAAAGCTGTTGGGATAATCCCCACAGTTTTTTTTATTGGAAAAATTGGGATGGGGCTTGTCGAATCATTGATATATCATGCAAGAACAAAGAAGAATCGGGTATGCTAAGGGAAAAGTTTAGGAAGGATGAATAGCTTGATTCCAATTCAATCAAATTTAGAAGGTCATACATATGCCCTTTTTAAATTAGAAGAAACATTAAAACCGCTTGGTTATAGTATTGGTGGCAATTGGGGTTACGACAAAGGGTGCTTTGATTATAAAATAGATGAGGAAGAGGGATATCAATTTTTAAGAGTACCATTTACAGCAACGGAAGGAGAGCTAGATGTGCCTGGAGTAGTAGTTCGCCTTGACACGCCGTATCTTCTTTCGCATGTATATCAAGACGAACTGGATGATCAAGTAAATACATTAGCAGCTGGAGTAAGTGGAGTAGATCAATTCGCAGAGCCACAAGATGCAGATGGAAATATAAAAAGAAAATACATTGATATCGGAAAGGCTTTAGTAAAAGAGCTGGAAAAGCATCTTATTCATGTTTAATTACGATAAATATGTCGCTTTCAATAATAATGAAGGAGCGGACGGGATTGATGTGATATTGTTCATCTCGCTGCACACCTAGCAGTAGGACGTCTTGTTTTAAAAGCAGGCCACTGCAAGCTTCGAAAGTTTTTCCGATATAAACTGTAGGAGCATTCATCAGTTGCAATTTATTTTCCGAGATTTCATTATAAAGTGTAAATAATACACCTGAAATGGAAGGGAATAAAAGAGATGCAGTAAAGACGTAGCTTGTTAATTTATTTCCTTCTATAATTTCTGTTGCCCCCGCTCTACTCGCATTTTGAACTTGTTCAGAAGTGAGTATTTCAGCGATACAGTGGATATTTGGATTCAGTCCTTTAGCAGTTAAAATGTTTAAAATAGATTGTGTGTCAGCTAAGTTTTCATTTTTCTCTTTATCTGCCGTGATTAAAATAGTTTGGGCTGTTCGAACATTTGCTTTTAGTAAAGTTTGATCATGATGTGGACAGCCTTTAATAAACTCTAAGTGATGGAAAGATTTCGGAAGCAAAGAAAGGGTTTCATCGATGAGTACGATATCAAGCTTCGGTTCTAGTACATGCATTTGGCTTACGACTTGTTTGGCACGTTCATTCCAGCCGACAATTATCATATGTCCATGGCAGGAAGCTGCTTCTTCACCTTTAATTTTCATATACTGCTTACTAATCATTTCGGTGGCGAATAACACCATATAATAGGAACAGAAACCTGTTCCTAATAAAATGAGAAGCATGCCTGTAAGTTTTCCTATAGGTGTGTGCGGGACGTAATCGCCGTAACCGACAGTAAAAGTTGTAACAAGTGCCCACCAGATTCCATCAAACCATGTAGAAAAATAAGTAGGTTCAAATTTATATATGAGAAGACCAAAAACAGTAATTAGTAGGATAATGAAGCTAATTAAGCGGAAAATAATGGAGTCACGAAATACATCTACTAGATTAGCGCGTGATTTCAAATTTATATTCCTCCTCACCTTGTATAGCTACATTGTTACCATTATGAAAAAAAGAAAAACTCTCTATGTTGTAAGAGAGTTTTTTAGTGGTTCATCAGAAACGCTATATGCTTTCAACTTCTGTTTGTTGTACACTTTCTAAATGTTGCAGCGCATAATAGACGTCAGCTGTATGTCTTTTTTGATCAACAGACAGTTTAAGTTGTAAAAAGTGCGATCCGTTTTCTAATGTTTTGAGTTTCATATTTTTAACTTTTATATCCATTGCTTTTATTTCTTCAATAACAATAGGTATATTGTTCATATTACTTACAACAAGTTTGACAGCGATATCTCGCTGCCTGAGTGACCTAGGACCTAAAATCTTCATTGTTAATGGAATGAGTTCGACGCTAATCATAAGAAAACACATGCCGAAAATTGCTTCAAGATAAAAACCAGCTCCCACAGCAATCCCAATGCCTGATGCTCCCCAAATCATAGCGGCAGTAGTTAAGCCTGCGATACTGTCGTTTCCTCTTCTTAAAATGACACCAGCGCCTAGAAAACCAATTCCTGAAACAATTTGAGCTGCAAGGCGAAGAGGGTCCATGTTGATGTGATCTGTATGAGGTAAGTTATAGGCAGATTTAATAGAGACAATAGTAAGGAGACAGCTAATAATTGAAATGACTAAGCAAGTTTTTAAACCAAGTGGTTTTCTTTTTAATTCGCGTTCTAAACCGATAGCAAATCCTAAAATAGCAGAGAGACCTAGTTTGATTAATAAATCGGTATAGTCCATATGTACTCCTCCTTGTAAGTGGGTTTACTGTAAAGGCAATGATAACGTTAAGAAGAAACGTTTTTCTTAATAAATGAAATTTCCATCAGCGGGTATGGTACTTCCTGCACAATGAAATTCTTTTTGTAAAGAATGATAGATAGTAATGAAGCCGATTATGGTGAAAAAGATATGAATGAAGTGGGGAATAAAAAGGTATTTTATTTAAGTATATGGCGTAAATAAAGAAACTTGGCTATTTTTTATAAAAAAGTTTTAAAAGGGTGTTGCATTTCATTTTTCCACATGCTATATTAATAACCGTCGCCGATGCGAGACAGCAGAAAGCGAAAAAAAGAAATAAAAAACTTTGTTGACATCGACAAAAGAAGGTGTTAACATAAGGGAGTCGCAAATGAGCGGCGAACAAGTTCTTTGAAAACTGAACGAAACAAACAACGTGAAACGTCAATTTTTATTTTAGATGCTAGACAAACTAACTTTATTGGAGAGTTTGATCCTGGCTCAGGATGAACGCTGGCGGCGTGCCTAATACATGCAAGTCGAGCGAACGAATTAAGAGCTTGCTCTTATGAAGTTAGCGGCGGACGGGTGAGTAACACGTGGGTAACCTGCCCATAAGACTGGGATAACTCCGGGAAACCGGGGCTAATACCGGATAACATTTTGCACCGCATGGCGCGAAATTGAAAGGCGGCTTCGGCTGTCACTTATGGATGGACCCGCGTCGCATTAGCTAGTTGGTGAGGTAACGGCTCACCAAGGCAACGATGCGTAGCCGACCTGAGAGGGTGATCGGCCACACTGGGACTGAGACACGGCCCAGACTCCTACGGGAGGCAGCAGTAGGGAATCTTCCGCAATGGACGAAAGTCTGACGGAGCAACG